>JAKSBO010000260.1 GCA_022361095.1 Desulfobacterales bacterium
ACTATCTTCATGCCGGTGCGGATTGCCTGATTACGGCAAGTTACCAGGCCACGTTCCAAGGCCTTGGCTGTCAGGGGTACAGCCCGGAGCAGGCCCGAAAACTTATCCGGTCTGCTGTTGCGCTGGCAAAAACGGCCGTGGACAGGTTCTGGGCAGATCCGGCCAACCGGGCCAACCGGATGAAACCCTTGGTGGCTGCATCTGTGGGGCCCTATGGTGCCTTTCTGGCGGATAGATCTGAATACACAGGGCTTTACGGCATCAGTGAAGATGAACTGGTTGATTTCCATAAAGAGAGATTGAACACATTGATTTCAGCCGGGCCCGATCTTCTGGCCTGTGAAACCCTGCCTTGTTTTGCCGAGGCCAGAGCCCTCGTGCGGCTAATGGAGGATCTCAAAGCGGATCAGGATATGGTCCCGGCCTGGTTCTGTTTCAGTGCGCGGGACGGGAAGCATATCAGCAGCGGAGAAGCGGTTAGGGACTGCGCCCGGTGGCTGGATGATAAACCCTGTGTGGCAGCGGTTGGGATCAACTGCACGGATCCGGCCCATGTGACCTCCCTTGTAAAAGAGATACGATCAGTGACCGGCAAACCAGTGGTGGTCTATCCCAATAAAGGTGACGTATATAACAAATTGACAAACTCGCGGGCCCCAAATCCCGGTGTGCATTCCTTGGGTGAAATGGCAGCCCAATGGGTAAAACACGGCGCCGGGCTCATTGGCGGCTGCTGCCATACAATACCGGATGATATTCGGCGGCTTGCTTTGGAATTGAGACATTGTATCCATCTTCCAAGGAAAAAACCCTGGTAAAGTCAGGCCGGAAGAGAGGCATGTTGCCGGATAACCGGACGCTGGGTGACCGTTATCCGGCAACATGCCTGGATCGACTCGGCCATTTAGCATCTTCCAAAAAGGAGCCGTTTAAAGAAACGAAAAAAAAAAGCGATGAAAAAACCACACTTTATTCTGATAATCACCGTGTCTCTGGCAATTTTAGGAACATCTTCTGCGGCCTTAGCGACTACAACACCTTCCTATGCTGATCTATACGAGGAAATAGTTGAGATCGTTGAGGCGCATTTTTATAATCCTGTCCAAATTATAAAGGATTTTCCGGCCATCAGGGATGCTTACCGCAAACAACTGCCGCAAATTTCTACCCGGAAGGCATTTTCCTCCCTTGTGAATACCATGCTTGGTGAATTGAAGGCGTCCCACACGTATTATTTAACGACAGAGGATTATGAATACTATCAGTTAGCCGCTTTATTTTCACAGATCCCCAGCATTGGCGGCCTGTTTGAGGCGCAAAACGTGTTGTATCCGACAGTTGGTATTATAACCCAGTCTTTCAAAAAAAAGGTGCATATCGTTTCTGTCCTTTCCGGAAGCATTGCCGAAAAAGCCGGATTATTGAAAGGAGATGAGATCCAGTCCGTCAATGGAAAGCCTTATACGCCAATCGCGTCTCTGCGCCCTTTTATCGGAAATGATGTCTCTTTTGAAATCAGACGGCAGGCCCGGGCCGAGCCGTTTAAAATTGTAATGAAACCGGTTCTTGTAAATCCGAAGCAAGAGATGCTGGAGGCTCAAAAAGCCAGCGCCCGGATTATTAAACGTGCAGGGAAGCGCATCGGCTATATTCACATCTATTCCTATGCAGGGGACGAATATCACCAGGAATTACTTAATGCACTCATATGGGGAGAGTTAAGAAAGGCCGATGCCTTAATCATTGATTTGCGGTATGGCCTGGGGGGCGCATGGCCGTATTATCTCAACCTTTTTAACCAGGATATTCCCGCCCTTGAAATGATTGACAAACATGGAAAGAAAACCACTGTTGATTCGCAGTGGAGAAAACCGGCCGCTTACCTGGTGAACGGGTTCAGCCGAAGCGGAAAGGAATTGCTGGCATTCGGTGCCAGGAAATATCACACGGCAACCGTAATCGGAGAACGGACGCCGGGGCAGACCCTCGGAGGGCGCCTGTTCCCCTTGTCCAATAACGATATGCTTTTTCTTGCTGTTAAGAGTTCTCGTATTGACGGAGTCAACCTGGAAGGGGTTGGGGTTGAGCCGGATATTGAAGTCCCATTTGATGTTCGGTACTGCTCTGGACATGATGTGCAACTTGAAAAGGCTGTTGAGCATCTTATCGGGAGGCTGCCGGTTGAGAGCAAACCTGTCCGGTGAGCGATGCCGAACACATCGCCGGTCTTGCCCAGGTAAATCCGAATCGTTGGAATTCCATGGAATAGGAGGCAATAAACGTTTTGGAAAACAAAATAAAAACACAAAATGATTATACTGCTCTTTTATTTGCTGAACAGATGCGTGATAAAATTGGTTAGGGCTTAGAGAAAATCATATAATTCCTGGCAAACTTTGCTGTGCAAAGGGCCGAATCGACTAAAGGAGTTCAAAATGGTCAAGCTGATTCAAACAATAACATTTTTATCTTTTCTATTTTTACCTTGTGTGTCTAATGCCGATGATCTTCCTGATTTTTTTAAAGAGATAGAGCAAAAAACATTTTTTCCCAATGGAATAAACGACGGGAAACTTCAAAAAACCATGGAAGGAGAAAATTATTTTCTGCTTCAGTGGGAAAACCCGTCCAAGCATCAAGTTTCACTAAAATATCGTGACGCAACACCCAATACAGTCCAGTCCGTATATCAAGCAATGGGAGAAGAAATAGATAAGAGCATAAAACAAAAGGGCGGGAATATAGTTCATCTAAATGAATTCTTTGCCGTCATTCTCATCAATGATACGAAATGGAACCATTCGGTAAACGTGTTATATGCAACAACAGAGGGGGTATATTCTTGGAAATATAAAGTCCCCAACACGTTTAAGACCGATTATGACAATTACATCACCGCCATAACACTATTGGCACGCAAGCATCAATACGATGTGGCCTTAAAATATGGCAATGTTGTTATGGGCCGCTGGGGAGGTCCTGTGCATGAATTTGCCAAATTGCTTGCGGGCAAAAACGATCCAAGGACTAAAGATGTTTACAGACAGCTATTACAAACCAGCCCCTCAAACTATGACGCACAAATTGAATATACCTCCATAACAAAAAACGAAGATGAGGCCAGACAGAGTGCTTTAATCGTTGAAAGGGGCGCAGAGGAAGAGAGCCTTTTAAACACTGCTGCCAAAATTTTAAACAAGGATATTCCTGCAGTCACTTCCTTTCCAATCCTCAATGTAAAAGACAAAGGGCTTAAAGTCATACTTATCCCGTTAGAGCCATGTAACCCTTGGTTGCTTGAGGAGATTTCAGGCGTTTACGAAAAAATTACCTCTATTCCTGTTACCATAAGAAGGCTGCCTGTAAAATGGACGGCCCCTGAGCCTGCACGGTCTGCATACAGGCCTCATCTTGAAAAAATTGCATCAAATATTTGGAAGACAAAATCGGATTTCAGTGATTGGCCGTTATCAAAACTAAAAGATGAAATAATGAAAAAGGCAAAAGAGCAAGGCCCCCAAGCTGTCACATCCATGAATCAACTGTTCAAAAAAATGGACGAGACAGGTTATCAATGGGATGCAGAGCCAATCATGGACCGGCTTTCTCGGGTAATAGCCCCTTATTTCTCAAAAGATCCGAATACAATGGTTGTGGGAATAACAGGGTTAGATATTTTTTCAGGAGAAGCCAATTTTTTATTTAGTTTGTTTGGAGGCCTCAACAATTCCCCTGTTAGTGTTATGTCCTACGCAAGAATGAAAGCAACGTTCACAGGAGAAAATCAATCCAGAAAACGCTTGACGGAGCGTGCTGCAAAAGAACTCGTTCCTGCGAGTTTGAAAAAACTTAAGATTCCAAGGCCTATGGATCCATCTTGCCCTTATTCCTATTCCAGTGGTTTGCAACGCTTGGAAGAAAAAACATTAAACCTGTCGGAACCGGTGAAAAACGAAATTGAAAGAATTAAAAACAGCATTTAATCCTTTTCTGGAATGGAGCCGGATGAAAAGGCAAAACATATGGACGGTTTTATGTTGAACTTGGGCCTTAAAAAGATAAAGGGGTATTTTAACCATTATGGACCAAAATATTGAACATTTGTTGCAGCCTACATTGTCGATCAAAGAACAAAGGGTGCCGATATTTTCTGTTCGCGCCGGTTTTTTTACCGCTTTTTTTGGCGGACCGCTTGCTGTCACTTTGCTGTCTGCATTGAATTCAAGAAGACTCAAAAGACTTAAAAAAGATCTGATATTGTATTTTATCGGTATTTCAGGATTTTTGGTTTATCTGTTTATTCTTCTTGATATTCCTCAAGGCGTTAATATCAGTGAATGGATGTCCTCACAGAGACGTGAAAATATGGTTTACAAATATGGCAGCCGGGGTCTGGGTTTAGTTTTTTGGGCCGTATACTATTATCTTCATAAACAATATTACAAGACGATGTCCCTTTTTGACATGGAACCGCCCAATCCTTGGACATCAGCCATTCTCTGCATTGTTATCGGCGGTTTTTTTCAATTCATGTCGGCCATGCTTGTCATTTTTATCAGAGGGCTTATTTAATGGAAGAGAACGGAAAGAAACGTATTGATGATGTTCAGAAACTCTATTATCTCATAGAACGCAATCGTTATGAGATGGCTGAAAATATACTTGGCTCAGCTTTAGCAAAAGATCCGGATAGCCTTGAGTTGCAATATATCTCGGCTTTTATTGACAAAGAAGCCGACCGCTTATATGACGCCGAAAAGACACTAACGCATATTTTATCTAAAGATCCAAATCACTTTGGGGCAAAATACCTGCTTGCCCAGGTGTGTAATGACAAAGAGGACTTTGCCCAGGCTGAACGCCTGATCATTGATTTAATCAGAGACTTTCCGCGGGAGCCTCAATATTTTGCAATCTATGCCCATATCATGATGCAGACCATGAACCTGGATAAAGCAGGGAAACTGGCAGCCGAAGCCCTCCGGCTGGATCCGGAACATCCCGGTGCCCTTACAACATCAATTTTATGCGCATTGAGCAGAGGGCAGAATGTAAAGGCAAAAGAACAATTTTCAGATCTGGTTAGAAACTATCCGGACGCCGCTTTCAGTGCACATTCACTTTATATTATTCTTGTTGAAAATAAAAAGTACCGTGCTGCCGGCAGAATCGCCCGGGAGCTGTTAAGAAATAATCCCAACGACACAGATTACGTGGAAATGATTAAAAGTCTTCGCTTAGTCACACATCCTGCCATGTTACCCTTATATCCCTTGCAGCGTTGGGGATGGCACGCTTCGGCCGTGATGTGGGTGCTTTTTATTATTGCTGCCAGGATGGCTTCAAACTATTTATCCGATGTACAGGCATTCATCATCACGTTCTCTCTTTTAGGCTACATCGCGTATAGCTGGATCGCCCCGCCGGTTTTAAAACGATTGTTGAAATAACCGCCATGGGCGGGTCTGGTCTGTCGGCACCCAGGCCCGGCTCACAACGAAAGTTTTAAGATCTGGATGGCTTACACAGACTTTATTATTAGAGGCACCCTGAAAGAAGGTAAACAATGGACATTGAAACATTTGAAAAAAATTTGATAGAAGATCCGTTCAATTCAAAGCTGAGATTAAAATATGCAGAACTGCTTTTAGAGAATGGCCGCTATGAAGAAAGCAAAACGCAATTCCTGCTGCTTATTTCCCAAGATGAAAAAGCGTCTGCCGTATTTTCAGGTGCTGCGCGGTGTGCTTTTCATTTAAAGCAGTTCAATGATGCCGTCAACTATTATAAGACGGCAAAATCCTTTGAAGATTTTCAGTTGATCGGGGAGCTGGAAGACCTGCTGTCAGGCGCAAAGCCAACGGAAGGGCCTGATCTGAAAGTTATCGAGGGAGAACAGGGCGGCGCTGATATTATCAATTTTCACCGGAAAGAAGAGCGGGGCAAAATCCGTTTTGATGATATTGTCGGCATGCAACCCCTGAAAAAAACGCTGCGGCTGCATATTATTGAGCCTTTTTTGAGACCGGGCATTTTTGCAAAATTTAAAAAGAAAGCCGGCGGCGGCATTTTGCTTTACGGCCCGCCCGGCTGCGGGAAAACCATGATAGCAAGGGCCATCGCCACAGAGTGCAATGCCTTTTATCTGTCTGTCGGCATCAGTGATGTGTTGAACATGTGGATCGGCGAGAGTGAACGAAACCTGTCGGCCTTGTTTGATAAAGCCCGGTCTCAAAAACCGGCGGTACTTTTCTTTGATGAACTGGATGCCCTGGCTTATTCCAGGTCCAAAGCCAGATCTGAGCATAGCCGGACGGTTGTCAACGCGTTTTTATCTCAACTGGATGGTGTTGACGGTCAGAACGATAAGGTTTTAATTCTGGCGGCAACCAATATGCCGTGGGATGTTGATCCTGCAATGAAAAGACCCGGCAGATTTTCCCGGCAGGTTTTTGTTCCCCCGCCGGATGAGGACGCAAGAGCTGAGATGTTTAGGAAAAAGATGACGGACGTTCCAGCCTCATCACTGAACTTTGAAATGCTTGCAAAAAGAACAAATAGTTTTTCCGGCGCTGATATTGACGGGGTTATTGACCAGGCAAAAGAGTATACATTGGCTGATATCATTGAATCGGGTGTTGAAAGGGACATTTTTCAAAAAGATATGGAGTTGGCTGTTTCGGAGGTAAAGCCAACAACAATTGATTGGCTTAAAACAGCCAGGAACCTTGTAAAATATGCCGGTGCTGATGATTCGTATAAGGACGTGGAAAAATATTTGAAAAAATCAAAATTGTTATAGATCTATAGATCGTCTATGCACTCACTGTTCATGCGATCGCTGGTCCCCTTGACACCGTTTAATATTTCAACGTGTCAAGAGCAGGCTTTCAATCTGTTTACCGGCGGAACGGGCCGTTTCTCCCTGGATGAGCGCGGCCAGGTTCCGCATCAGCCCCTTCATGGTTTCCGCTTGGGCATTGAGTTCTTCTGCAGACGATGCCGATTCTTCAGCCGTGGCTGCATTTCTCTGGACAATCCCGTCCATCTGGGAGACGGAGGTGTTGACCTGGGAAATCCCCTCGGATTGTTCCCTGCTGGCCTTGGTAATCTCGAATATCAGCGTGGCCACCCGGTCTGAGCTTTCAGATACATTCACAAAGGCCTGGTGGGTGGTGGTAACAATTTCGGCGCCTTCGGCCACCCGTTTCATGGTGCCGTCAATACGTTCGGCCGTGTCTTTGGCTGCTTCTGCAGAACGCAGGGCCAGATTGCGAACTTCGTCTGCCACCACGGCGAATCCGGAACCGGCTTCTCCGGCCCGGGCTGCCTCCACTGCAGCATTCAGTGCCAGCAGATTGG
>JAKSBO010000252.1 GCA_022361095.1 Desulfobacterales bacterium
AACCTGTTTCATTTTTTCTTCTGCAATCTTTACCTTGACCGGATCTTTTGCAAACCTGTCCGGATGCCAGTTTTTGGCAAGCCTGCGAAAGGCGGTGCGGGCATCTGTAAGGGTGGCCGACGGTGCAAGGCCTAAAATTTCCAATCCCGTTTGTTTATCCATAGACCCAACCATACCCCGGGGCCCAATCCCGGTCAAGCATTTCAGGCAAACCTGTCGGAACAATCGTATATGCCGGCTGATACTTGGTTTGAAAAACAAAACCGGGCATGATAATATTCCTTTTGTCACCACACGGCCCCGCAAGCGGACTTGAAAAGCCCTTGTGGCGGCAGGATTCTTGATTATCCGTTGATCTGTCTTTGTGAGCCCCTAAGGAGAAGAAATGAGATCCAATGAAGCTGAACCGATCCACGTCAATATGACGCCGGACCAGAATGCATGGTTCACGGCGTTTTTCCTTGAAAACCATATTGACCCGTTTGCCTACCCCATGAAAGTCGGATCCCGGGAGCAGGTTGAATTCATGGTATATCCGGAAAACGACGAACGGTTCTACCCTTGTTCCGACATCATGTTTGCGGCAATTATGTCCCGAAAAAGGCCGCGGTTTCTGTTTAACCGTTACCGTGAAGTGCTTGATCACATCTTTGCCATAATCGAAGAGTTCATTGACTCGGAATATGACCGGGCATTTCTGTCCAGCCTGATACAAATCAAATATGATAATGAAATTCAAAGCAGGCTGCTCATACCCTCCCGGCTTGAAAAACGCCTCTATAAAATATTCTTGAGCCGTACCCACATCGAAGACCCCTATGAAAGCCTCAAGAAAAAAGAAAATGCCAGGGCATATAGATTCATGGTTTCCGAATCCTTTAAAAAAGCCTTAAATGAGGTTAACGGTACCATTGACACCATGAAGGAATTTACCCTCGACCAAGTTAAAACAAAAATCAATGAGATCGAGTTCACCCGGCGGCTTTCCCTCCTGACAGCCTCCGGCCTGTGGCAGGATGACGATTTCCGTGTACCCTCCACGGCGGCCATAAAAAAATTGTTGAAAGCCAAAATAACCGGCAACGGCATGGATCGGCTGCTTGAACTTGTGCATACCCCAAAATCAAAAATCCTGTGGCTTACCGACGCGTCCGGGGATGTGGTGGCGGACATTGCCATTGCCCAGTTCCTTGCCAACATCGGCCATGTGGTGATCCTTGCAGTCAAGGAAAAACCGTTTTTTAAAAAAGTCTGCCTGAACGACACGCGTACAGACCCGGTTTTAGCCAAAATCCTGGATCAGGCCCATTTCATCCATGACAAAGCCATCAGTAAAAACAAACTGGTACAGCGTCTGAAACGGGATGAACACCTGTATGTGATATCCGACGGCACCCAGGAAGTACTGAATCTTCTGCTGGTATCCACCACCTTTTCACGCGTCTTTAAGGAAGTGGACTGCGTGGTGACACGGGGACCCAGACAAAAAAACCGGATGATCCAGACCCATTTCAAATTTACCAGGGATGTGATCAATATCTGCGCAAAAGACAACAGGCTGGACATCGTGTTTAAACCCAGGCATCCTGATTTCATCAATTTCAGCCACACGGATCTTGAGGAAAAAGCAGATAAAATTATCTCTAAAATGAAACAGGCCAAAAAGAAAAACACGACCGTAATGTTCTACTCGGGCATCATTGGTTCCATCCCCGGCAAGATAGATGTGGCAATTAAAATAATGAGCCGCTTTATTGACCATTTACAAAATCAGTCCGCCGACTTATTTATCATTAATCCCTCCTTATATTATGAACCGGGCATGGATGCCGATGATCTGATGTATATGTGGGAAATTGTTCAACGCAGCGGATACATTGATATCTGGCGTTTCCAGACCTCAGAAGACATCGCCCAAAGTTTTGAAATCATGGGGAAAAAAGTTCCGCCGGAATGGATTGGCAAGGATGCCACATACTCCACCGGATGTACCAAAGAGATGCGCATTGCCCAGGATGTACAAAAAAGGAATCCGGAAATGCAGCTCATAGGACCGACCCTGGATAAATTCATGCGCAGGGATGAATATGGGGTGGGCTCCATGTATGATCAGCGCCTGGCCGGTATATGAATTGAAGGATAGAACAAGCTATGACTGTTTTCGAATATAACGGACTAACGGCTTCCGGCAGAAAAACATCAGGCATTATCGATGCTGAAAATACGGATTCAGCCCAGGATGACTTGAAACAAAAAGGCATTTTCCCCACCTCAATCCTGCGCATTGAATCAGGGGCCGGCCGCATTAAAACAACAAAAGGGGCATCCAAGGAAAAAACATTTAATCTGCCCCCCCTTTTCTCTTCGGTAAAATCTTCGGAAATCACCATGATCACCCGCCAGTTGGCCACGCTTCTGGCTGCGGGCTTTCCCTTGCTCAAAGCCCTTGCCACCCTGGTTCCCCAGGCCAGGACCAAGGCATTTAAGCGTGTTTTGTCCAGGGTCAAGGATGCCATTGAAGAGGGATACAGCTTTGCCGATGCGTTAGGGGCCCACCCCAGGGTCTTTTCTGCAGTGTACATAAACATGGTCAAAGCCGGTGAAGCCTCCGGCACGTTGGAGGTTGTACTGGAACGGCTGGCCGACTTCAGCGAAAAAAGAGAAGACACAAAAAAGAAAATTCAAGCCTCCCTGGCCTATCCCGTGCTCATGGCTGCCATTGGTTTCCTTGTGCTGATATTTCTTTTAACCTTTATTGTCCCCAATATTACAAAGATCTTTACGGATATGAACCATGAACTGCCCATGCCGACCCAGATACTTCTTGGTGTCAGCGGCATGGTGCAGGCCTGGTGGTGGCTGATCATTCCTTCACCGTTTTTGGTCCTGTTATGCCTGTACGGCATTCGCAAAACAGACAGTGGGGGACGTATTCTGGACCGGCTCATTTTATCCCTGCCGGTTGCCGGCAACCTGACCAAACAGCTTATTGCCTCCAGGTTTTCCAGAACTTTAGGGTCTTTACTCGACAACGGGGTGCCGCTTTTAACAGGTCTTGGCATCACCAAAACCATTTCCGGCAACCGGATGATTGCCGAACTGATCGAAAA
>JAKSBO010000807.1 GCA_022361095.1 Desulfobacterales bacterium
ATCAAAAGCTTCTTTGACGATATTTATTACAGCGTCTTCTTGCCCAGGGCGCATGATTGAAAAGTGCATAGGTTTTCTCTTTACAGTTAACGGTTTGAACTGACGGGGCCGCGACAACACTTAAAAAAAGCGACTATGTTGCTCACGGTCCCGTAGTGATTGGTTATAAACCATCTGATTGATGTGTTCTCTTTCTTTTTCTTGGAACAACCCATCCAAACAATATGCCTTCAACTGTTATTCTGATTTTTTCGGCTATGGAATATTGAGATTTGAACGGCTCTGAGCTCTCTTCCCGCGTATTATTAATATACCCGGCTATAAGTTCCTCTGCTTTTGTGAATTGTTCCTCAGGTACCATGAATATCCTTGCATTGTATAAATCGATTTGAGGCCCAATATGTAATGAGCCGAAATGGTCATTTAGAACAAAATAGTGAATACCTTCACTTTCAAAAATACTTTTGATTAAAGATAATTCCATTTCGTTTTCCGGTTTATACAACTTTTTCATTTTACGGCACTTGCTCTATAAAAGGCGGTCTGCTGTTTCCGTTAATATTTCATGTTCACTTATCATCATTCAAAATGATTCGCAAAGGTTTACATTCACCCAACAGGTCTTATAATAATCCGGCATAATCACTTTTGGGAACCAAAAAAAATGATAAAAAAAGATATATTTGACCATGATGTCAAAGCCCAGTTCCAGGCCTCGGCCAAGGAACGGATGTACCGGTTTGTAATGGCGGATGACCAGATCAAAGGCGTGGTGGTGCATGCCACCCGGATGATTAAGGAGATGCAGGCAAACCATGATCTGGGGCCCTTGGAAACCCTGGTGCTGGGCCAGGCATACATTGCTGCGGCGTTGATGAGTTCACCCTTGAAAGGCCGGGACCGTATTGCAATGAATATCCAGTGTTCGGGCCCCATAAAAGGGCTTGATGTGGAAGCCAACGCATTCGGGGAGATCCGCGGATATTTGAAGGCCAATCCCATTGAGGTGGAAAATCCGGAAAAAATCAAATGGCTGTCCACGCTTTACGGGGCGGGCTTTTTGTCGGTTACCAGGTACATAGAGGACACAAAACGGCCCTATACCGGCCAAATTGCCCTGGTCCACGGCTCCATTGCCGAAGATCTGGCCGAATATTTCCTGACGTCGGAACAGATTCCGTCCGGCTTTTGCCTGAGCGTGGCGTTTGATG
>JAKSBO010001025.1 GCA_022361095.1 Desulfobacterales bacterium
AACAAAAACAGCAAGAAACAGACGGCCATTGCCGGTACAACAGAGGGCATAGATCTTTTTTGCGGCTATCTGAAAGAAAAAGAGATCTTTCATAAAAAACTGGCCCTGTCTGCGCCCTTCCATACCCCGTTGCTGGAACCTGCGGCCGCCAATATGGCCAAGACCCTTGAGACCGTAAATTTCAACCTTGACAATGCCCATAAAATTATCTCAAACTTGACCGCCAAACCCTATCCTGCCGATGAGCAGATGATTCGGATCCACCTGGCACGCCAGATCGTCTCCCCGGTGGAATTTGTAAAATCGGTTAAAGGGGTTAATACCCATAACAGCAAACGGTTTATTGAAATCGGGCCGGGCCGGCTGTTGTGCAATTTGTTGAAAAACATCCCCATTGATAATCCGGAATCCATGCCCACGGCAGATGCAAGAAAAGGAGAGCTTGACAGCTTCAACCTGGCCGCAGAGCGATTTATTACACCCAAAGCGCCGGCCGTTGCCCAGGCAAGTTCCTCAGTTCCCCTGGAACGGATGAACTTTGAACCCAAAGACCTGAATAATAAAGATGTAAAATATAAGGAACTGGAAAAACCAGATACCCCGAAAGAACCAATGAGCGACGATCTATCCTTCAACACCTTTTTAGAACAGAACAAAACACTGGTCCAGGATGCACTGCGCCGGGAATACCAGGCGTTTCAGCAGAAAAAAGCCTTGGCAGCCGTTGAACACTTAGGCCTGTATACAGGTTCCGTCTGTATTGCCGGTGTCTCCGTGGGCCTGCCGGGCAAGGGGCACCAGGTATTCAATGATAAAAACTTTGACCGTATTCTGGCCGGAAATAATTTCATTGAACCGTTGACCCAGGAAGAGAAACACACAATTGTGGACATGAACATTACCAGGGTCTACAAGCAACCCAACGGCAATGCCCGGTTTGTGGATATTGTCAGCACCCAGGATGTGATCCAGCTGGCCGGTAAACTCGGGTATTTTGATCTGTCTACGGAATACGGCATCAGCCGCAAGTTCGACCTTGTGGATGAACTGGCCATGGCCGCAGGGCTTGAAGCATTGAAAGACGCCCACATTCCCCTGGTCCAGGCGTATAAAAAAACCTCCACCGGCTCCAGTATCCCGGACGCATTTGTTTTGCCCGAGGAGATGCAGGCTACAACCGGCGTCATCATGACGGGGATTTTCCCGGGTTTTGAAACCCTGCTGCACCATCTCAATGCCTATTATTACAACAAGTTTTACGTCAAACCCTATGAAGAGCTGGAAAACATCTACTATCACCTGATGGAAAACCTTTCGGATAAGGATATGAAGGATGTTATCACGGACTGGTTCTTTAAAATCCGTGAGCGGCGTAAAGTTTACGGCCAGTATAAATTTGAACGTAATATCCTTTTTGACATCGTCTCTTTAGGCGGTGCTCATTTTGCCCAGCTCATCCGGGCTAAAGGGCCCAATATTCATCTGAGCGGGGCGTGTGCATCCACCACCCAGGCCATTGGCGTGGCACAAGACTGGATTCGAAACGACCGGTGCGAGAGAGTCATTGTCATCGGCGGTGAAGCAGCCACAAGTGAGGCCCAGATGGCGTGGGTCGGATCAGGATTTCTGGCCATGGGTGCCGCCACCAGCAAGGAAGTGGTTGCAGATGCGGCCAAACCCTTTGATGAGGATCGAAACGGCACAATTTTGGGATCCGGTGCAGTGGGCGTCGTTGTGGAACGGCAGGACACATTGCAGCGCAGGGGGGTGAACGGCCAGGCCAAGATTTTAGGTTCTTATATCGGTAACAGCGCATTCCATCCATCCCGTATTGATGTGAACCACCTTGCCGGTGAACTTAATAAATTCGTGGGCCGGGTGGAAAAACAAAATGCCATATCCCGCAGGGACATGGCCAAGCAATTGGTATTCATGTCCCATGAGACCTTTACACCGGCCCGGGGCGGCAGTGCCTCGGCTGAAGTGATGGCGTTGAAAGGCGCCTTTCCAAACGATTACAAGCACATCGCGATTACCAATACCAAGGGATATACCGGCCACACTCTGGGTGCTGGTATTGAAGATGCCATACTGGTCAAAGGCCTGCAGAAAAAGAGGTTTCCACCTGTGGCCAATCTGGATAATGTGCCTGCCGAGTTCTCGGATTTGAATTTTACACAATCAGGACATGGTGATTACCGCTATGGGCTGCATTTCAGCGCCGGGTTCGGGTCTCATTTTGCTTTCTTAATGGTGGATCGGCTCCAGGAACCCGACGTGGCGAACAATCCGGTTTACCTTGAGTGGCTGGCCCGGATTACCGGCAGCCCGGATCCCATGCTGGGCATTGTAAATAAAACATTGTGCGTTCTCCCCAAAGAGAAACAGGCCGAAACAACGGCCCCGGAGAAGGTGGCCCAAAAAGAGCGTCCTGCCGCCGGGCACGATGCCCCTGCAAGCCAGACGTCAAAGGTGGAAGACGCACCCAAAGCGCCGGTAAAACCTGCGGAGAGTGCAGGGGGCACCGATGTTTTAGGTCAAATCACCGACCTGATTGCAACCCAGACCGGTTATACCCATGACATGCTGGAACCGGATTTGGATCTGGAAGCGGACTTGGGCATTGACACGGTGAAACAGGTGGAGACCTTCGGTAAGATCACCAAGTCTTTTGGTCTGACCGTTCCCGAAGATATCAGCCTGTCGGAACTGAATACCATCCGGAAAATTGCCGAGTACATCGGCAGCCGTATCCAGGCGGCGGATACACCGGCTCAGCCCGACGCCGGTGCACCTGCCCAGGCACCAGCGCCTGCTTCCGGCAGCGGCCCGGACATTATTGATAACATCACCGCCTTGATTGCCGAGCAGACCGGTTATACCCCGGACATGCTGGAACCTGACCTTGATCTGGAAGCGGATCTGGGCATTGACACGGTGAAACAGGTGGAGACCTTCGGCAAGATCACCAAGTCCTTTGGCTTGGCCGTGCCTGAAGATATCAGCCTTTCGGAACTGAATACCATCCGGAAAATTGCCGAGTATATCGGCAGCCGTATCCAGGCGGAGGGGTCTCCTGGGCAGACTGAGTCTGAGCCGGCGCCTGCTGCGGCAAAGACCCAGACTGACAGCGGCTCGGATATCACGGGCGACATCACGGCCATGATTGCCGAGCAGACCGGCTACACCCAGGATATGCTGGAAGCGGATCTGGATCTGGAAGCGGATCTGGGCATTGATACGGTCAAGCAGGTGGAAACCTTTGGCAAGATCACCAAATCATACGGCCTGTCCGTGCCCGAGGATATTAATCTGTCTGAATTAAACACCATCAGTAAAATCAGTGAATATATACAGGCGCAGGTCGCCGGAACGGTCAGCAACAATGCCGATACCCCACCGACAACGCCAAGCGTCCAGGCGTCTGAAACACAAGGTTCCGGACAGTCAACCCGGATCCCGGATTCTCCTCAGGATACCGGCATTCAAAGCTATGCCTTTGGATTGCGTAAATTGCCCAACCCTGTATCCGATAAATCCGGTTTAGACGGTCAAACCTATTTGATCACCATGGACAGCCAGGGATTTGGCCGGGCTGTGGCAGAGTTGATCAAAGAAAACAAAGGCCATGCCATCTGTGTGGGCAACAATGAAGAGGATGATTACACCGTTGATTTGAACACCCTTGAAAACGCCGAAGAAACGATCTCCCGGATCAAGGCGGACCATGAGGGAATTTCAGGTGTATTTTTCCTGCATCCCCTTGATTTTGCCATGAATTCAGGCGGGAACCTGACGGCAGAGAGCGTATCCGTTAAATTTTTATTCCTGCTGTGCAAAGCCCTTGGCAACCGGCTGGATGAATCTTGCGGCCGCCTGGCTGCCGTATCGGTCCAGTCTGCCCTGGCCCGTTTCAAGGCGCCTGCACCGGATCGGATTTTCCCTGTTTTCAGCGGCATTTCAGGGTTGCTGAAAACCGTATCCAAGGAGTACCCGCAAACAGGGGTAAAACTGGTCGAGTTCATGGATAAGGAGGAGCTTGGCGATATGACCCAAGCTGCCGCCACATTTATGGACGAAGTGTTCAGCACCTGCACCCGCCGGGAGGTTGGCCTTGAAAAGGGGGTACGCTTCGGTATCCGGGCAAAGACCGGCGGTTCAACGGAATCGCAGGAGGATTCCCCAATCATTAAAGATGCCGACACACTGCTGGTCACCGGCGGCGCTGCCGGCATCACCTATGAGCTGCTTAAATCGATTACCCGGCCGGATATGCACCTGGTCATTTTAGGGCGCAGCAAGGTGGAGGATGAATTGGAGATTCCTGTAACCGATGCCATGGATGACACACAGATTATGGCCGCGCTTAAGTCCAAACATCCGGACGCCAAACCCGTGGCGCTGAAGAACAGAACCGCCGGTCTGCGGCGGGTGCTTACGGCCCGGGAAAATCTGGCCCGGCTGCGGACCCTGGTAAAGGCCGTGGATTACCATGCCGTGGATGTCACTGATCCCGACGCCGTCCTAAAGGCGGTCAAGCAATATGATTTTATTGACGGGGTCATTCATGCCGCAGGGGTGGACCGCAGCATTATGATTGAGAAAAAATCCCTGGATGATTTTAACCTGGTTTTTGACACCAAGGTCAAGGGGATGGCCAATGTACTGGCGGCCATTGAAAACAAACACTGCCGGTATCTCATTGGGTTCTCCTCCATTACGGCCAGATTCGGTAATGAAGCCCAGTCGGATTATACTGCAGGAAACGACATGATGGGCGCCATGATTCAGGACTGTGCCTTTAAAACACCGGAAATGACCTACAAGGTGTTTGACTGGACCGCCTGGGCCGAAATCGGCATGGCTGCCCAGGGCACCATTGAAGCCGTGTTAAAGGAAAAAGGCATTGCCTTTCTCCCGGTGGCACAAGGCGTACGCTTTTTCAAAGAAGAGCTGCTCAATCCGGCAGGCAATGAAGTTCTGATTGGTGCACCCCCTGCAAGCAATCCTGCCGCGTTTGACCCGGACGGCCTGCTTGCCGTCGGTCCCTTCCTGGATACCGTGGAAACGGATGCCGGCCGGGACAAGCTGAAATTTAAACGTCTTTTGGAAGCGGACAGGGATCTGTTTCTTTTCGACCATGCCAGAAAAGGTGTGCCTTTGTTCCTGGGCGCAACCGGCCTGGAAACCATGGCTGAAGCGGCGTTGGAATACAGCGGCGGCCGGGGCTCCGTTCTTGAGGTCAGTGATTTTAAAATCCCATATGGTATAAAATTGCTAAAGAACCGGCC
>JAKSBO010000996.1 GCA_022361095.1 Desulfobacterales bacterium
GCAGAACCATTTTTATCCGTTGAGAACTGGAAAAAACTGCTGATGAAACACCGGTTTGTGGAAACGATGGCGTTTCCCGGACACCCTAGTGTTACGGAAGATATCGGCGAACATGTTGTTGTTGCCAGGACCGATGCTGAAATAAACGTAGCTCTCGAAGATATCACGCCGGCATTTTCCTGCACAAAACAAATTGCCCGGGTCGATCCGCAACCGGACTATCATACAGATGGGCATCACCTTTTAGGTCAGTTGTTTTACGGGCCTTCAGGGATAACCCATCAAAACAGGATCTCCTTATCCAGCCTGCCACCCTCCCTGAGAGATCACCGGGTATTCGGGGAAATTGTGCTGCCGGGCGGATATTTTTTCGAAATGGCTTTGGTTGCCGGCAAAACGCAATTTCAAGATACACCGGTATTAAATAACGTGATGATGCATGAAGCATTGTCCATTGATGCGGGTGAATCCCCTATCACGGTGCAGACAATCCTGTCCCAGGAAAAACCGGGTACATTCTCATGCGAAATATACAGTACGCCTGAATCAAAGCCAATTCAGCCAACGCATTGGAAGCTTCATTTTTCAGGCACCCTTCAAAGGCATTCCGGCGCCATTTCCGGATCCGGAATCAAATTGGCGGAGATTCAGCAGGGGTGCATCAAATCCCTGGAACCGGGCGATCATATACCTGTAAACGGCGTGATCCATGATGTGAAGTTAGGGAAAAATGAGGCCATCGGCCAAATTACATTTCCCGAAACAGTTGTCCGGGATGCAATGGACCATGCCATGCCACCGGCATTTCTTGATCCCTGCCTGCACATGTGGTCGGCAATACTGCGCAACACGTTGGAACATGATGATGGGGATATCTCCTATTTGCCCGTGGCGGTGGACCAAGTCTGCTATTTTTCCAAAGCACCTGCAACTCTATGGTGTCATGTGGTGTTACGGGATCCGACGGATAAAAACAACCTTACGGGCAACATCACGTTATTCAGCATGGCCGGTGAGGTTATCGCTCAAATTACAGGTCTGCATATGAGGCCTGTAACCCAAAAAACCATTTGGGAGAAACGATATAAAAAAATAAGCTATGAACTTCTTTGGCAGGCATACCCGGAGCATAAAACACGCGCTCCTGAAATGGCGCACCCCGGTTGCTGGCTTCTGCTGGCGGATAAAAGCGGTGTCGCGGAAAAATTATCCCATGAAATTCAAGAGTCGGACGATGAGGATATTGTTGTTTTCGAGAAGAAAAATCAGGACCACTCAACCGTTTGGACCGTATCGGAATTTGAGACCCTGATTAAAAATGAGATCACCCCCAGGCCAATGCCTTGCAAAGGTATCGTATTTATGTGGGCATTGGATGCCCCGGATACTGAAGGCCTGGATTCCGATTCAGTCAAACGGATCACAAGATCAAACTATTTGAACCTTCTCCATCTTCTCAGGGCAAATATTGCATCGGGACTTGAAGCGCCCAGATTATGCGTTGTGACACGTAACACACAACTTGTAACCCCTGACGACCATGTCGCCTGTGTCACGAATTCAGTTTTCTGGGGATTGGGCAAAGTGATTGCCAATGAACATCCTGAAATACAAAATGTATGTATTGACCTTGATTCACAACAAGCGGCAAACGAAGGGGAAACACTATGGCATCACCTGCAGCTCAAAGATGATGAACATGAAATCGCTTTGCGGGATAACCGGAAACTGGTGAGCCGGTTTGTACGGACCACCTCACGGGACAGTGAATCAACAGGCCCAGGTTCAACAATATTTAATTCGGATGGGACCTATATCATCACCGGCGGTTTCGGCGGTATGGGCATTGAAACAGCCAAATGGCTGGCAAACAACAAGGTAACCGGCATTGTTTTACTCGGCAGGCATTCACCGTCGGCCTCAGCACTTGAATCCATACGGGAAATACGGGATGCCGGTGTTGAAGTACGATCCAGGCAGGTAGATATTGGCGATCCCGAATCCCTATCAAACGCATTGCATGACATCAGAACATCAATGCCTGCCATAAAAGGCGTTTTCCATCTTGCAGGTGTGTTAGGCGAAGGCGATATCCTGCGGCAGGATGTCAAAAAGATGGAACCTGTCATGGCACCTAAGATGGAAGGTGCATGGAATTTACATCTTTTAACAAAGAACGATCCCCTTGACCATTTTGTCATGTTCTCTTCAATCACATCCCTATGGGGAGGCCATGGTCTTGGCGCCTACAGTGCTTCAAATATGTTCCTGGATATTTTGGCTTCCTATCGAAAACAGAATGGTTTACCTGTCTTGAATATAAACTGGGGCGTGTTTTCCGAAAAAGGTATGATTGCCGAAGATTATTCAGGAGCCAAACTAAGGGCAAAAGCAGGTATTGATTCCTTTACCCCCCAGGAAGCCCTGGCACACCTTTTCCTGGCCATGGGATTGAAGCATCATCACATCTGCCTTGCCAATATTCACTGGCCCGATGTTTTTAGCCACGGATTCATGGCCAACAACAGGCTATTCGACCGGTTGGCTGCAGAAGCAACAATCCCGGGAACGGTATCTGCCCATAAAGACTCGGATGTTCTGTCACGCATCAGGATGTCGCCATTAAATGAGACGTATGGCATATTGGAAGAATTCCTCAAAGAAAGAGTCTCTGAGACGCTTCGGATTGATAAAACAAGTCTTGCTTCAGATACCGATCTTTTACAGATGGGAATGGATTCTTTAATTTTTCTTGAATTGTCACAATCATTGGGCAAAGAACTTGAGGTAAAAATTACCCCTCACACCCTTTTCAAAGAGCCGACAATCAAAGGCCTGACCAATAATATCCTGGAAATTATCGGAAACGAAAAAGACCAGGGCGCAACAGGCGATGTAACAGAATATTTTGTTTTGCAGACAGACCCTGAAAACAGGTTTGAGCCCTTTGAATTAACGGATATTCAACAGGCATACTGGGTGGGCAGACAGGGCGTTATGGGCATGGGGAAAATCGCATGCCACACCTATTATGAGGTCGATATGGACAATTTGGATATGGATCGCTACGCCCGTGCCTGGAATACCCTGATAAAACGCCACGAAATGCTGCGTGTTATTGTCCTGCCGGATGGCCGGCAGCAAGTTTTGGAAAAAGTTCCTGAATATAAAATTGATATCTCAGACTTCACCAGGCAAAATTCCGAGTCCGTTAATTCCCAATTGATATCCCTGCGGGAAAGGATGTCACACCAGATATTTCAAACAGATGAATGGCCTCTTTTTGAATTACATGTGTCCTTGTTGAATGAAAAGACAAGCCGCGTGCACATGAGCCTGGATCTTTTGTTTGCGGATGCCCACAGTATCAGGCTGATATTTCACGAACTATATGCGTTTTATAAAGATCCGGCTTTACAACCGGACCAACCTGATATCTCTTTCAGGGACTATGTCATAAGTGAAAAAGAATTCAGGGAGTCCGTTATTTATAAGACGGCCAAAACATATTGGTGCGACAGGTTGGAAACGCTGCCAAAGGCACCGCAGTTACCAACCTCCCAAGAACTGCAGGATGTTGACAACCCATATTTTACCAGGAGGATTCAAAGGCTGGAGGAAAAGAAGTGGGCCGGTCTTAAAAAACATGCATCCCGTATCGGCATAACCCCGGCAGGATTGTTGTTGTCTGTATATGCAAAAAACCTTTCACAATGGAGCAAGACAAATCAGTTTTCCATTAATTTAACGGTATTTAACCGATTGGCAATACATCCCCGGATCAATGAGATTATTGGTGACTTTACTTCTGTAATGTTTTTGGAAATTGATGATTCTCAACCCCTGTCCTTTGAAGCGTTTGCACGACAGATGCAGGATCAATTATGGCGGGATATGGAACACCGCTTTTACAGTGGGGTACAATTTCTGCGGGAGCTTGCCCAAACCCGGACCGATTCTTCAATGGACATTATGCCGGTTGTCTTTACAAGTAATCTCACTACAGATACATCCTCCGGAGAGGAGAATAAATTCTCATTTGCTGACAAAGCTGTTTACGGTATCAGCCAGACCCCCCAGGTCTGGATGGACCTCCAGGTGGCTGAAACAAACGGCCAACTTATTATCCTTTTTGATGCTGTGGAAGACCTTTTCCCACAAGGGATGCTGGATGATATGTTTGCCGCTTATGTTAGATTACTGGATATCCTTTCCGCAGATGAAGACGCCTGGGATCAGGCAAACTTCAGACTCCTTCCGGACTACCAGATGCAAAAAAGAGCAGATGTGAATTCAACCAAATCCAACCTGTCAAAGTCCCTGCTTGACGAATTGTTTCAAAAACAGGCACTGAAAGATCCGGATCATGTGGCGGTGGTGACTTCCGATTCTTCCGTTACCTATGGGCAGCTGTCTGTGTTGTCAGATAATCTTGGAGAGCTGCTGCAGCGCAATGGCGCGGAACCAAACACCCTGGTCGCTGTCGTCATGGAAAAGGGATGGGAACAGGTTGCGGCAGTCCTTGGAATTTTGAAATCCGGTGCGGCCTATTTACCGATAGATCCCGCCGTTCCCACAGAAAGGCTAAAGCATCTTCTCAAAGACGGTGAGGTCAGGTTCGTACTGACTCAACCCTGGCTGGCGCAAGATTTGGAATGGCCTGATGATGTAAAAAGGTTCTCCGTTACCATGCATGACCATACCCGGCAGGATGCAGTCTCTGGTCAGATCATACGATCGCCCGGGGATCTGGCCTATGTCATCTACACATCCGGCTCCACCGGGCTCCCCAAAGGTGTAATGATCGACCATAAAGGCGCGGTCAACACGATCCTGGATATCAACGACCGTTTTCACGTCACCCGGAAAGATCGTGTATTTGCCCTGTCCAACCTGAATTTTGATCTCTCTGTTTACGATATTTTCGGAATTTTGGCGGCAGGCGGAACCATTGTGATACCGGACAATGCGTTGCGCAAAGACCCGGGCCATTGGTTGTCGCTGATCAAAGAGAACCGTGTAACCATATGGAATTCTGTGCCTGCTTTAATGCAGATGCTGGTGGAATATACCTTGGGAAAGGATGAAATAAATCCTGATTTACTTCGCCTGGTTCTCCTGAGCGGTGACTGGATACCCCTTGATCTGCCGGATAAAGTCAGAGAACGGTTTAATCCGGCTGAGATCATCGGTCTGGGCGGTGCCACTGAAGCATCCATATGGTCCATCCTTTATCCCATTCATTCTGTTGCTCCGGATTGGACCAGCATCCCCTATGGCCGGCCCATGACCAACCAGAACTTCTATGTTCTGAATGAAGATATGGAACCTTGCCCGGACTGGGTACCGGGACAGCTTTACATCGGCGGAAACGGACTTGCCAAAGGGTATTGGCGGGATGGGGAAAAAACCGGCGCCAGTTTTATACAACATCCCAAAACAGGCATCTCCCTTTACCGGACCGGTGATTTGGGCAGGTTCCTGCCGGATGGCAATATTGAATTCCTGGGAAGGGAAGACCAGCAGGTAAAGATCAACGGGTACCGGATCGAATTGGGAGAAATTGAAGCGGCCATGGAGCAATATCCGGGTGTTGGAAGTGCTGTTGTCAATGTCGCGTCAGATTTGGATAAAAAACAAGGTATCGTGGGGTATGTGGTTTTAAATGGTGAAATGGAATTTTCCATGAACGATCTTGAACAATTCATTGGAAAAAAATTGCCCGCCTACATGGTACCAGGCGCGATAATAGAGCTGAAAACAATGCCGCTAACCCCCAACGGAAAAATTGACCGTAAAAATCTTCCTTTGCCTGATGCCGTGGAGAACTCCGGTACATCCGAGTATTATCCGCCTGAAAACGAACTGGAATCACAGCTTGTCGAAACCA
>JAKSBO010001102.1 GCA_022361095.1 Desulfobacterales bacterium
CTTTTCAAGATTACTTTTTGGGATGAACTATGCTTGTTCAATGTCCCGGTCGTTTTTAGTTCCCGTGAGAGCACGTTTTTTATGGGCAGTATGATAGAGCCCGTGACCATGTCCAAAATACAGGGACGGGTGACCCATGGTGATGTGGTTTAATACGGTTGGTTTTACAGAATCAAAACCCTCTTGTTTTTAAGACATCTGCCGTGGTATTTTTCGGGCATATACTATTGATAAAGCGCGTTTACGGGAAGGATGAATGGAACAAACAGACTGTTCAGGACGCCGCCGGCCGATTCTGGAGATCCAGCACCTGAAAAAATATTTTCCGGTGACCTCGGGTGTTTTTATGCGCCGGACCGGTGATGTGCATGCGGTGGATGATGTCAGTTTTTCGGTGTTCAAAGGCGAAACACTTGGTGTTGTCGGCGAATCCGGGTGTGGGAAAACCACGCTGGGCCGGTGCATCATGGGGTTATATCCACTCACCCAGGGCCGCATTCTTCTGGAAGGAAAGCCGTTGTCCGCCATGAACCGGAAAATGCGTAAACATTTTTCAACCCGGGCCCAGATGATTTTTCAAGATCCTTTCGAATCTTTGAACCCCAGGCAGACCGTGCACCAGATCCTGGAAGAAAAGTTTCGTATTCACGGGGTGTCACGACAGAAAAGGAACACGCAGATTGCATCTTTGCTGGATCAGGTGGGGCTTGACCCCGGGGCTTTGGCCAAATATCCCCATGAGTTTTCAGGGGGGCAGCGCCAGCGCATCGGTATTGCCCGGGCCATCAGCATGACCCCCCGGATCGTTATCTGTGACGAACCGGTTTCCGCCCTGGATGTTTCGGTACAGTCAAAGATCCTGAATCTGTTGCTGGGCCTGCAGTCTGCACTGGGCTTGACCTACCTGTTTATTTCCCATGATCTGTCTGTGGTTCGTCACATGTCTGACCGAATCATTGTCATGTACCTGGGCCGTATCATGGAGATTGCCGATGCCCAAGCCGTATATAAACATCCCAGGCATCCTTATACAAAGGCTTTGTTGGAGGCCGTCCCCGTAATAGACCCGGATCATCCGTCCAAGAGAACCCCGCTTAAAGGTGAAATTCCGTCAGCGGAAAATCCCCCGCCGGGCTGCAGGTTCTCTTCCCGTTGTCCCGTGGTCCGATCTTTGTGTTTTAAAAAATCCCCAAAGCTTTGTGCCTGTAACCATGATCCTGGGCATTTGGCCGCCTGTCATTATCCTTTGTCCGATTAATCCCCTTTTTTAAAGGCACTCTTTTCATCGGGGGCGGATCAGGCTTGAAAGGGTTGCGAAAAAAGAGGCATAATGCTAAAAGTTTCCAAAATTTTAAGGGGAAATTCCCAAAAATTAATATACCGGCCCATGGCAGCGGGCCACAATTGGGAATATGAAATGAAGCGCATTGCAAATATTTGGCGGGGCATAAAAGATACCAATAACGGCCATGGGCCGACCTGGTCTATCAGTACCCAGACTCGCCCCACAACGAAACATGAAAGAAACTTAGTAACTTATTGGTTCTTTCATATAAAATGTTTAAGGGGATTCCTGCGTCCCCCGTTTATTAAAGCTTTATTGGGGGTTGCTGCGGGTCTTGCACTTATACTAGGGTCCGGGTGTACGGATCAAAAAAAAATTGAACAAAACAGCAACATAATCAAAGCCGGTACTGTGGAGATCAGCCGGGAAAATTTTGTCCGGGAACTGGAGATCAAACTGGCCAACTACCCCTATGACATAAAAGACAGGCCACGGGAGTATAATGCCATGGTGCTGGATCTTGTTTCTGATTTGTCTGATGAGGCTGTCCTGCTGGCGGCTGCTGCAGTCAAAGCGATTGATGTCAGTGCCGAAGAGCTTGAAGCTGCCGTTGCCGACTTCAAAAAAGATTATCCCGAAGACAGTTTTGACCGGATGCTCCTTGAAAGGGCCATATCATATCCTGTCTGGAAAAAGAGATTGGAAAAGGATATGGTCATCCAAAAATTAATCATGGAAGATCTGGTGGCGCCCCTGGAAATTCATCCTGAGGATGTGATAGCGTTTTATGACCGTTTTGCAGAACAGGCCAACGGCCAAGACAATGGTAACCCAAAAGAGATGGATGAAACAAATTTGGTGCTTAAACTGCGGATGGAAAAAAGCCAGGAGGCATTTGGAGAATGGCTGCAGGGATTACAAAACGGTTATCCGGTGCACATTGACAAGCCGGTGTTAAGTACCTTTTTAATGAACGCGGAAGAAAAATAACAGTCAAGGGCCGGCCCTTGGCTGTCTCTGTCAGGCTCAATCGATAGAGAAGTAGAAGATAATTCAGCCGGCGGTTAAGACTTTTTTTGATGAAAAAAGGCAAAAATATGAAAAAAAAACGGAACATCATTTTAATCGGTTTTACACTTGGATTTTTCTGGTCTGCAAGCTGCATGGCCCAGGAGGTGGTTGACCGGATCGTCGCCATTGTAAATGACGATATTGTCACTTTGTCCCAGCTTGACGTGGCCGCGGCCCCGTACCGGAAAAATATTGAGGCGTCCCAGGAGTCTGCAGCCCGGAAAAAAGAGGTGATGGCCCAGATGTACACCCAGGTACTCAATCAATTGGTGGAAAACAGCCTGGTGGTTCAGGAAGCCAAACGAATGGGGATTGCTGTGGATGAGGCGGATGTTGACAATGCACTGGAAAATTTTAAAAAAGAGCACAATCTTGACCAGGAAAGACTGGAGCTCGGTCTGGCAGCCCAGGGGATAACCCTTGAACAATACCGCGAAAGAATCCGGGAGCAGATTCTCCAGAGCATGATCGTTTCAAGGGCTGTCCGTGCCAAAATCGTTATCACGGATAAAGAGATAAAAACCTATTACGACAGCCATTATCAGGAATTTAAAGGCAAGAAAAAATATCATTTGAAAAATATAATTGTAAAGGGGGCAACGGATCTTTCCACGGTTTGGGAAAAATTGAAAAACAGAGTTGATTTTTCACAGGTTGCCAAGGACTATTCCATTGGTTCCAATGCGGCTGCCGGCGGCGAGCTTGGCGAGTTCGACATATCAAGTTTCAGCGATGAAATCAAAAATGCCCTTGAAGGGGTCGGCAAGGGCCAATACTCCGCGCCCATTGACATGGGCGATTCTTTTCAGATTCTTTATGTGGCCGATATCATTTCACAAGGAGAAGGTCCTGTTCAAAAAGAGGTGGAAAAAAAGATCCAGGATATTTTGTACCGTGAGCATGGGGAAGCCCAGTTTAAAAAATGGATGGAAAATCTTAAAAACAGCGCACACATTAAAATAATGCTTTAGAGCCCTTCAATACGTCTGCCAAAGGAAATTTATCCATGCAAA
>JAKSBO010000079.1 GCA_022361095.1 Desulfobacterales bacterium
AGAGCTTGTCCAGCAGATTTTGAATTTTTCCCGCCAAAAGAAAGTAAAAAGAGCGCCGTTACAGATACAAAACAGCATAGATACTGTGCTCAAACTGATGGACTCCGGTATCCCGCGCAATATTTCAATAAAAAAAGAGGTATGTCCGGACTGCCCCTCCGTAATTGCCGATCCCACCCAGATCCACCAGATCATAATGAATCTGGTCAGCAATAGCGTGCATGCCATGGGTAAAACCGGTGGTGTAATCAAGGTCTCTTTGACCCCTGTAAATGTTTCCCCATCCCAAGGCAGCGGCAGGGTCAAGCCTGGAGATTATATTTGCCTGAGCGTTTCAGATACGGGCAAAGGGATGTCAAACGAGGTGATGAGCCGTATCTTTGAACCGTTTTTTACCACCAAAGGTAATGAGGACGGTACCGGCATGGGGCTGTCTGTTGTGTACGGCATTGTAAAAGATATGGGCGGCGGGATTGAAGTGAACAGCCGGCCGGACAAGGGCAGTGAATTCAGGCTGTATTTTCCGAAATTTTCCCAAAAGAAGGTTGAATCACAAGGGCATACGCCTGCCCTATTAGCGAGCGCAAGCATTAAATATGAAATCAATGTCCTCTTTGTGGATGATGAAGACCTCATTTTAAAAGTGGCAAAATCCTTGCTGAACCGCTTAGGGTGCCGCACCACAATCATGACGGATCCCCTGGTCGCCCTGGCACGTTTCAAAAAAGATCCTTTGATGTACGATCTTGTGATCACGGATCTGTATATGCCCCACATGAATGGCGACTGCCTGGCTGAAAATATAAGGGAACTTCGTCCCGATATTCCTATTTTCCTTTGTACTGGATTCAGCCAGGATATTACTTTGGATATGATGAGGCAGACAGGTTTCAAGGCCGTGTTGGCCAAACCGCTTTCCATTAAAGAGTTTGTAGATAAGATTGGAAAATTCTTTAAACCGGAAACGTCTGTAAATTAAAGGGTGTGAAATCATATGCCCTTTGTGCGTTTAATAAAAAACGGTTTGAATCTAGATGTCCGGTCCGAATATAGATAAAATAAGAGCCCTGGAAAAGAAGATGGACTCTTTGGGTATTTACAAAAAAGATATCCTGGAAAAATTTATAAAATCCTCCGGCCGGGGCGGCCAAAAGGTCAATAAGTCATCCTCTGCCGTGTTTTTAACCCATATTCCCACCCGGATTAGCGTGAAGGCAGGCAAATCCAGGTCCCAGCATTTAAACCGGTTCATGGCACTGAGATCCCTGGTGGAAAAAATTGAACAGCTTAAGTCCGGCATTCCCGGGGCCACAGCTCAAAAAACCGCCCGGGTAAAAAAACAGAAACAGCGGAGAAGAAAAAAAGCGCTTAATAAAGTGGCGGACCGCAATAGGACGTAATATATTTCTGATCAATCTGTCCCGTTTTAGAATCGTGTCTGAGCGAAAATCCAAAAATTTTGTTGAGTGCGAGGCGGTTTCCGGACAGACCCTAGAATATACCCAACTGACAGGACCTTATCCGGATTTCAAGCCGTTCACAGACAGACCCCATCGTTATTCTGGATATTTTAAATTCCTTTGCAAGCTCCCAGCAGGTTTTGCAGCCAATGGCTCCGTCACATTGGACATCAAATATCCTCTCCTTTAATTCCGGTATAATATCGGCATCGGGATTAAAATTTTTTTGACCCCGGGCGTATCCGAAAAGGCCAAGCTGGCATTGTGCAATGCGAAGTTCAAGTAAATCGGCCTGTATCCGGATCTCTTTTGGCAAACAATTTTGTTCCCTTGCAAGGCGATGGGCACCGGCACATGTAAGTCTGCCGTTGCCGCCCGCCTTTAAAATGGGCCGGGCAAGCGCTTGATTCAATTGCGCACCTGGATGCTTTTTTACCGAATGGTCCCTGTTCCGATGTCCCATAATATTTAATTGACTCTTGTTTCCGGTTTATGTATGGGTGGTTTATAACGTAAAAAACAGACAGTATAAAGGCCTTATTTTATGAAAGACATGCTTGAATCCGGCAAATTCCAGATGATATACATCGCGTCCTGCGGTGAGGGCGTTAATGCGTTTCACCTCGTGGAGTCCACCCTTGTGCAATTTCCTGATTCCGATATCACCGTTATAAAAGTTCCCAGGATACGCACGGAAAGCCAGGTTGATGATCTCATCGATAGGGTCAAGGATATTGAAAGTATTATTGTTCATACCATAGTTGATTCAAATCTGCGTAAGTACCTTACACGTCAGGGAATGGAAAATCAGATTGTCACCATTGATCTGATGGGGCCCATTATTTCAAGGATTGAAACCTTTCTTGACCGCAAGCCTCTGGAAACCCCGGGACTTTACAGGGAGATTCACCTGGTAAATTTGGAACAGGTGTCTGCCATTGATTTTGCCCTGGCCCATGATGACGGTTTGAATCCGGAAACCATCGGTGAAGCCGAAATTGTATTGATAGGACTGTCCAGGGCCGGAAAAACGCCTTTATCTATGTATATGAGCGTTTTGGGATGGAAGGTGGCGAATATTCCCTTTGTCCCCGGCGTTCCCATGCCCCAGTCCCTGGAACTTGTGGACCGGCGCCGGGTGTTTGCATTGAATATCAACCAGGAGCAGCTTCAGGCGCACAGGAGAATGCGTCAGGAGACGTTAGGGGCAAAGGATATCTACGCCTATTCCGGAAAGGATGAAATTGAAAAAGAGATTGAACACGCCCAGAGATACTTTATTACCAAAGGCTATTCCATGGTCAACGTAAGCAATAAACCCATAGAGACCAGTGCAGAGGAGATCATTGAAATGGTTACGCGCAGGTTCAAGGCCAATGCCCATATAAGGGATTATATCCAGGACCAGGGCAACAGTCAAAGTGATCTGAATTTGTAATTTAAGTCCATCTTTTGACGGTATGCCCGAAAAGAAAAATCAATCTGATCGACGAAAATCCACTGACTTTTTCAGGCGTTTTTTTGCTTGGATGAATATCGCTGCCTGTGCAGGGCTGATTGCCGCCATTCTGATTTTTCACAGGGCTCAGCCGGAATTTGAATCTTTTTTTGACCGCTATTATCATCTCCAGGTAAGACGCTACTGGGATCAAGGCTATATCCGGCTGCTGGTCGGTGTGCTGGGTGTTGGGACATTGATCAATGCTGCAGGGCTTTTTCTCGCCCGGTACCGGGGGCGGCGCAGTACGGATCACCGGAAACTGGCACTGCTGTTAACCATCCTTTACAGCCTGCTGTTTGTCTTATCCAAAACACTGCAATAACGGCCATGTGCCGACCTGGTCCGTCAATCCCAGGGCTCAACCCACAACAAAGTTTGAAAGATTTGAGCAACCTACCCGGACTTTCTTGTAAGAATCCAGGAATATTCAATATATGCCTGCGGTTAAAATTTTCGCCCGCCTTGTTCTCAACCAAATCTCCAGGTTTTCGCTCAGGCTGTGAATATTCATGCCGGGTGCCATCAAGGATTCCGGGGTTCATGCCGATACACTTATTATCTGAACCCCAGGAATTTTAGGAAAATGATTATGGCTCGATGGATTATCTTAATGTTTATCTTGATTGCAGCGGCAGTGCCCTGTTCGGCCAGGGATTTCATGGTGGAGTTTGTGGAAGAAAATTATATGGAGAACCAGGATGAGTATGGAAAATCCCCTATGATTTACCACTCGTTCCAGGTGCGTTCCCATGCGGGGTTAAAAATGCTGGTACTCACCGGGGAACATCCTTATCACCGCCGGTGGCTGCGGCAATACGTTGCCCAGGATAAAGGGTTTCTTGTCAAGGTTCCTGGCAATGAAACCGATTTGTTTATCGGTTCAAAAGTATATGAAATCGATGTGACCAATGTCCATCCCTTTAACCCGACACGCTGGTCAATGAAAGAGAGCCGTGTGTTTGATACCAAGGATATGCCGGATAAACAGGCATGGATGGTTGCCGGACCGGGACATATCCTCGTGCTGGATCAAAACAAAAAACGCAGTGAGCTTATCGATACCGTGGTCAAGCGTATGGGATATATCGGCATGATCTCCGGTAATCCTGAAGTGGCTTTGGGGGCATTCATGAATCAGCCTGAAAAATTTAAAATGATCATTGTAAATTATGATATGCCTGGTATGGGTGCCCAAGGATTTGTTGATAAACTGCTCAAGATTGATCATAAAATACCAATACTTGTGGAAACCGGGTATAACAATGAAAATCGCATGCGGCAATATTTGTCAAAATATTCCGGTGCAGGCACGGTTACGGTTACCCCTGTGGCATTGAAACGGCTTCAGCAGACCATAAAAACCTTGATCAAGCCCGGGACAAAAACTTGAGGCAGCATGCAAATGGATAAAATGATAAAAATCTGCAGTGCTATATGTATTCTTTTTTTAACCGTTCGTGGAACCGGACATGGGCAGGACGAGGCGTTTTATGAACTGAAGGCCGGGTTTAAAAATTTTATAGAATGCGAGCTTACCCGGACAGATGCCGAGAATCATTTTAAGGGTAAACCGTTTGCCGTGGCCATGGTAAACCTTTTCAATGTTACCAAGGAACTGGATATTTCCATTCTTACCGGAACCGTTAAGTGCGATGTTCAAGGAGAGTACCGGACTTTGTATGTCGCCATAGGGTTAAGGAAGTTGAAAGGGAAAAGGGTTGTTTCCTATTTCATTGTCAGGCATAAGGATTTTCGCATTCTTGCCACGGAACTGATGCGACATCCGTATAAGGAGCGCTGCCCCTGGTCCCGGTACTGGATCAATCCGGAATAATTTTACCGTGGGGATCTGTTTTGGGGCTGCCTAATTTTTTATCCAGGTAGGCCAGGGTCTGGGCCTGATCTAAATGTTCCAGCTGATGGGCTGTGGCATGAACCTCTTTTTCCGGGGTGCCGATGCTCTTGAGGTAAGTCTCCCAGAGGCGATGGGCCCGCAGTACGGTACTGGCCTCTTTTTCCCCTTTGTCTGTCAAAGAATAGTTTTGGCCCTCATGCCGCAGCAAACCGTCCTGGACCATTCGTCGAAGGGCTTTGCCTAACCCTTTGCCTTCACCGGCATATTTGCGGATAAGGTTGGGGGGGGCGGTCTTTCCGTTTCGAAGCACTGTGGTTAGAACATCTTCCATTAACTGCTGGGGTACAAGATTTCTCAGCCGCATCCATCGGGCAAGCAGACCGTATTTGGGTGCAACCGTCAAAACCACCAGGAACTGCAGGGTGCAAAAAAGCATGATGGCACCGCCGCCGGCCGAGTCCAGCCAAACACAGAGATAAAGCCCCCCGACAACGGATGAGACACCGAACAGGGCTGCCAGCATCATCATCTTGTCCAGGCGGTCAGAGAGAAGATAGGCTGTTGCCGCCGGGGTGATGAGAAGCCCCACCACCAGAATCACCCCCACCATGCTTACCGCAGAGACCACCACCAAAGAGACGCAAGTGGTAAACAGGTAGTCCAGAAAGACAACGGGCAGGCCGATGGAAGCGGCCATGACCGGGTCAAAGGTGGCCAGTTGAAAATGCCGGAAAAACAGGATGATCACAGTCAAAACGCCCGCAGCCACAAAAGCCGAAACCCACAGATCCGTATCTGCCACCCCCAGGATATCGCCCATGATAAAATGCATCAGATCAATGTGGATGTAATGCCGGAAAATGGAAACCGCCACCACACCCAGGGCAAAAATTCCCGTATACATGATTCCGATGGCCGTATCCTCTTTGACCCGGGAGATCCTTGAGACGAAACTGATCAGGGCCA
>JAKSBO010001064.1 GCA_022361095.1 Desulfobacterales bacterium
GGCAAACCATATGGAAGGGTTTCTTTTGAACTTGGGCCTAACCTAAAATAAATAACATATGAGTATTGAACGTAATCCTATGTTGCAGAATAAAAGGTGATAAATTGGATGATAAAATTTTGATTATTTTGGGCAGTCCCCGAAAAAAAGGCAACAGTGCCATACTTACGAATAAGTTATCAGAGGGTGCCGTTGAACTTGGTGCCGATGTGGAGAGCGTATATCTTAACGGGCTTGATATCAAACCGTGCCAAGGTTGTGAAAAATGCCAGGAAGAAACGTTTAGCGGGTGTGCTATCGAAGATGATATGAATCAACTGTACTTAAAATTGCAGGAAGCCAAGTCGATAGTAATCGCGAGTCCAATATATTGGTTTAATATTTCCGCTCAAACCAAAATTTTCATAGACCGGCTATATGCAGTTGGTGTTGGCAGTAAAAATATTTTTAAAGGGAAAAATATTGGAATTATTTTAACCTTTGCTGATCCGGACCCATTTATCTCCGGGGCTGTAAATGCATTACGATCATTTCAGGATATTTGTCGTTACCTTGGTGCCAATATCACGGGTATGGTCTATGGAAGCGCCAATAAAGCAGGGGAAATAAAAAACAATTATGCTGTGATGGAAAAGGCATTGATGCTGGGCCGGGACCTTGCGCAAAGAATGACCATCGTATAACCCAGCGAATTCAGCCGACGCAAAAAGCCGCACGGCTTTGCGTTACCAATCTTTTGCGGCGGAAACTCCCATGGTACGGTTCCTTTTTGAGGATCTGGTTACGCTCAAAGAGAACTGCCGCCCCTATGGTTTTAAACGTTCCATCATCCCCGGAGCCGGTATGGGCTGTCCCCGGTGTTTTTCAGGCCGGCCAAATCGGTCATAAAGGTTCTCGATCATCGCAGGGAATCAAGGCAGGAAATTTCGCAGATTTTGTAAATGGGTCAATGCAAAATGTCATGGGCGGCTTTGGTTTTGCAATCCGCCCTGTCCACAGCAAAAATTGAAATTATGATACCTTATCCGTGACGTCATTTTAATGGATAATCAGTGTGTTGGTTTTTTTTTGCCTGTAAAATAGTTTTCGAGTTATGATTTTATATGTTACAATCTTCTATCTTTTATCATTAGGTTGCAGTCACCTTAAAATTTATTTTTAGCATCAGGAGCTTTAGAGATGAAGACAATTGATACGAAATCTCTTTTTTCCGTATTTTGGATAGGGTATGGCATCTGTCTTTTACTGAGCGCGATTGTTGCGGTTTCAGCCCTGACGGCGGCGGATTCGGGCATGGTGAAACCATTGAGCTGGTGTCTGGTTTTTGTGCTGGCCGGCTGCGGGTTGTATTGGCGGAATAAAGTCATTGACCCCTATCAGAAGTCAGGGGCCAGACTGGCCGGCTTTATGGAAAAAGAGTGTTTTCTGGATGAAACAGGGCCGGCGCCCGCTGCCGGGGCAGGCGGTTCTCCGGACGAACAATTGGGGTACGTGTTTGATGCCTTGAACCGGATGATGATTGAGATCAACAATCATTCCGAGACTTCCAAGGCCGCAACGACTGCCCTGCATGAGACCTGTGTTAATGTGTCCGCACATATTGAGAAGGCAAACCAAAACACCCGGTCGGTGGCCAAGGCTACGGATGTCATCACCAGGAATGCGGAGCATCTGGCCGGGGATATGGAAGAGGTCACTTCAAATATCAATGTCGTGGCTACCGGAACCGAGGAGTTGAGTTCAACGATTACGGAAATTGCAAAAAATACCTCCCAGGCCGAAGGCATTTCCAACCAGGCCCGGGAACTGGCGGAAAAGTCTTCCGGACAGGTCAGGTTTTTGGGTGAAAGCGCAAAAGATATCGGCAAGGTGACGGAGGTCATTACGGAAATCTCGGAGCAGACCAATCTTCTGGCCCTTAATGCCACCATTGAGTCTGCCCGGGCAGGTGAGGCCGGGAAGGGATTTGCCGTGGTTGCCGGGGAGATCAAGGAGTTGTCCCGCCAGACCTCCCAGGCAACCGTGGACATCAAGGAACGGATCAAGGAAATTCAAAATGCCATTGACCGGACGGTCGGCGGCATGGCGGAGATCAGTAAGGTGATCAACACCATGAACGAAATCATCACGTCCATTGCCGCAGCCGTTGAGGAGCAGAACATTGCCACCCAGCATATCGCCGAAAATATTGCACATGCTTCATCCAACCTGGAAGGGGTAAATAAAAACGTTTCCGGCACTGCGGACGAAGTGGAGACGATCCGCAGTTCCATCCATTCGGTCTCCGATGATGTTCTCAACCTTTTGCGGGAAAGTATCAAGCTGGATATCTTTTCAAAGGAGATGGAGGAGATCAACCGGGATCTCAAAACCGACGTGGAGCAGTATGAATGTTTTGAGCCGGCCTTTGATATCGCATCGGTGAAGACCGCCCACATTCTCTGGCGGATTGATCTTGAAGCGGCATTGCGGGGATACCAGCATATAGCCCAAGAGGACGTCAGCACCCATCATGAATGCGCATTCGGAAAATGGTATAATTCCCAGGATGAATCCTGGCAGGAAGATGAGGATTTCATACTTCTGGGCCAACATCATGAAGAGGTTCACCGCCAGGTTAAAAAGGTGGTGGCCTTTATTGAAAGAAAAGAACTGGCCCAAGCGAAACAGCAGCTTGCCGTATTTGAATCTTCCCGCCAGGAAATGTTTCGGTATCTGAATGCACTTTACCGGAGCCGGTGACGCTGCCGGGATTGTTGACGAATCCCTTTGAAAAACGGCCTGTCTGCCGCCTGCCCGGGGCTGTTCCCGGATTGATCCCAGATTGGACGAGCCGGTTTTGCGGTGCCCATTCTCAGGGGCCTGGCTTCCGCTATACTGCGGGGCAAAGACTATGGCTTAACCAGTAACACGGAATTATGAACTCTCCGGAAAATCCAAGAGATGACGCTTAAATCCAATAGAAAGCTCTCCTGACATCGGGGCCCGCTTCAATCCTCCTGTCCGGAGCAGGCCATTACTGTTCCGGACGATGATGACAAAACTGATGATCAACGGATTTAAAAGGCAGCAGCCTGGGCCAAACAGGATTGAAAGGTCTATTGACAATCCGCTGGTTACACGGCATAAGTACACAGTACAATTTAGCTGGGGGAGCTTGCAAAAGCTGAGAAGGAAAAATTTTCCTGACTCTTGGAACCTGATGCGGGTAATACCGACGTAGGGAAGCGGATCACACCTCTTCAAGCAGTGCCTCCCTATAAAATACATTGTCTGCACCGGGTTGATAATAACGGTTTTTCTCCGGAGGGCAGCATGGATAAAAAAAGAAGTTTTGACGAATTTGCAGAAGTATATGACGCGTGGTTTTTTGACAATCTGAATCTGTTAAATTCAGAGGTTAACCTGGTCGCTTA
>JAKSBO010000496.1 GCA_022361095.1 Desulfobacterales bacterium
AAAAACACAATGACATATGAGCCTTTGATGAGATACTTCCACTCCTCTGGATATTGATCTTTAAGATTAAATAAATTTTCTGCATTCAAAAGGCCAACCGGTGTTCCTGTCTTGGCTTGAAATTTTTTGTTGGAATACACATAACCAAATATCCAAAGAAAGCGATTTCCCTGCCGAATAAAAGAATCTTCAAACCGCCTTCGATTCATCGTAACGCAGTATCCATTCGTGAATCGGATAGTGTGTTGTCCCCCCTTGATCCCGGAATAATGCCGCTCCTTCTTAAAGCTGAGTTCACTTGAAGTGTCCAGATGAGGCTCTTTAAAGGAGTATTCAAAAAATAAATCAAAGATCATAGGGAAACCGCCTTTCGACAATACTCCAAAAACAGTTTGAGCCGGGTTAGCGGCCTCAAGCTATAAACAATCCGGCTTTTTGAATCCTTTTCCAGGTTCGATATTATTTTACGAATATTCTGAACATTTCTATTAAAAAAATACGATTTATTGCCACTCATATCAGAGAAGGAATCAGGAATTACCGTTATAATCTTTATTCCGGTCTTTTTTAATTCCCGTGATATTGATTCATGAACAGAAATCCATGCCGCCTTGACTGCACAATACATGGACCCCGAACTATAGCCCTTGATACCGGATTTGGATGAAATAATAATAATACTTCCCCTGTTTTTCTTCAGCATGATGCCCAGCACATAATTGAGAAGGATCACTTGATGGGTGAATGAATTATTAATCAACGACTCGATTTCATTTCGCTGAAAACCTGAAAAAGGCCTGAATGTACGTTCGGCAGCATTGATAATCAGCAAATCAAAAAAGAGATCGTTTTCATCTATGAATTGCTCGACACTTGCTTTTTCACCCAAATCGATTTGATGATAAATACTCAACGATTCTGCAAGGGAATTATCCAGCAAGGCGGGCTCTGTCCTTGCCATACCATGCACTTGGAAACCAAGATGGTTAAGCATCAGGCACAGTTCTGCCCCCAGTCCTCTTGATACACCGGTAACCAGAGCTTTCTTTACCTGCATATTCTCTTCCAGAAAAACCAAGGTGCCCGGATCAATTTGGCTCCGAACCCAATTTCATACAAAGCCGGAATCGGATCATCCCAGGTAAAATCCGCATAGGTTTTCTCCCCTTTGAGAGACCGGCGCCAGGCCCTGAAGGTCAAATGGCCTTCTTTACGATATTTTAAAAACGAATCGGCATCCATATACCGGTTCACCCATTTGATGCCAGTTTTGAACGCCGTGGGACAAGACGTGGGAACTCCGGTCAGGTCACAATAATTGATATGGGGAAAATTCATGCCACAGGCTGTGGCCAAAAAATTCTGCTGCCAATAGCGAGGGTTTATTTCAATGAGTTTAAGCCGGCCGTCCCGATCATCCCGTTTAAATTCAGCCGAGCCGATTCCGGTGAAGCCCATATGCTTGAACAGCCGTCTTCCCTGAACCACCAGATCAGAGTCACGAATGCTCTCGACGACAGCCCCCACACCGAAACGGACCGGATTCTGCCGGATTTTCCTCAGGGTGAACTCCGCCTTTATCTCTCCATCATGCCCCATATAAACATTGTATTTTAGATGGCTGGAATCCGGTCCCTGGACGATATCCTGAATCACGATGGGAACATTCTGTTCCAGGATATCCAATGCCCTGTGACGCAGTTCATCCGGTGATGCCGCAACAAAACCCTTTATGCCACCGCTGATTTTTTCCCGCCATGAATTCACTTCCAGCCCCTTGATGAAAACCGGAAACTGCATGCCACGCCAATCAATGGTGCCAAGCTCATCCAGCTCTCTTACAATCCGGGTTTTCGGTTGTGATGTGCCCGCCTGTTTTGCCAGCAGGTATTGGCTGTGTTTGTCCATGATTTGTGCCAGCAAACCGTGGTCTGCCAGATTGAACAGGAAATAGCTGGAAAGAAAGGAACGGTTCACGGAAAAGGAGAGTAGAAAATCATCGGAACAGATAAAAACCGGAGGTTTTCTGCCCCCCTTTTCGAAATGCTGCGCAATCCAGTCCAGAAACGCGTCCATTTCCTTCAAGGGATGGGGGCAGACAAGGGGCTTCACATACCGAGAATACCAGGCAATATCTTTCTTGAAGTCAATACAAACGACCTTCACGCCCTTCTGCCCGAGGCTGCGCGCGACACCCAAGCCGGTTTCAAACTGGCTGAACACGACAGCCTCGGTGCTGTTAACCATACAGGATTTCAACATCTTGATTCAGCGGTTCCTTTCCAGCCAGTCGATATAATGGCAATGGGTAGTCACCCATATATGTGCCTTGTTTTCCCGGATAAATGAAAAAACCAGCGGCAGAATCTGTTTCACCACAATCGGATCAAAGGAGGGATGAAACCACAACACACAAACGGTATTAGAAGCCATTGCCCTTTTAAGGATCGTCCGGTATCGATGGACGTGATAGTCAATGGACCACCCCTTGCGCAGGACAAATTCAGCTGTCTGTTCCAGTTCCCATAACCCGGAGGCATGTTTCTTGGGGTACCCCAGCACATTCCTGTAATCGGTTCTGAAGTTGGTGAGTCCTTCCTGTGCCAGTATGTCCAGATTGCCGATGGTGTGCCCAGGATGGACAAATGACCTCTGTTCAAGACCCTGCCGCCGGGCCAGGCGTTTGCATTTTTCCAGTTCCGCTTTTAACAGCGCCGGTGGACAGATCTCGTCCCGGCAGTCAATGTGGG
>JAKSBO010000301.1 GCA_022361095.1 Desulfobacterales bacterium
GCGCTATTCATGGTTGCCGTATCCGCGGGTACCGGTTTTGCCGGATTTATCATTGACCATACCAGCACGGATCTGCCCCGGATTCCGGATCAGTGGATCAATGCTGCAAAAACCGGTCTTCAAATTGCATACAGCCATACGTCCCACGGCAGCCAGATCGTCACCGGTTTGAATGCGCTGGCTAATTTCCCGGCTTATGAAGGAAAATACCAATGGCGCAGCACCGAAAGCGTTGATTCTACAGTGTTGTGTCTGCGGGACAGCGCCATGACCTCCCCACCGGATTTGAGCCAGGGAGATACGGATCATGACGGAAACGGCTACGCCGACTGGGCCGATGCCACCTATGACTACCTTACGGAAATTGACGGTGAAGGCAATTACGTCCATGACACCATCAATGTCGTCATGTGGTCCTGGTGTAATATTGCCGGGCACGACATTGACCGGTATCTTAACAGCATGGAATGGCTCATTGGCCTGTTCAGCACCGGGGGCTCCCATGCAAGGGCCGGCGTGCTGCCGGTGCGGTTTGTTTTTATGACCGCCCACGCCAACGGCGGCGGGGAATATGACGCTTCGGACACGCCCAACCGGCAGATTCGTCAGCACTGCATTGATAATGACCGGATTCTTTTTGATTTTTCCGATATTGAAAATTATAATCCGGACAATGAATATTTTCTGGATAAACTGCTGAACGATACCCTGGATTACGATTCAAATGATGACGGGTCCCGGGATGCCAACTGGGCCTCGCAATTTCTGGCAATGTATCCCGGCGGGGAACTGGATCTGCTGACCCATGGAGACGGTGTTGAGGGCTACAGCGGCTGCAGCAGTTGTGCCCATTCAAACGGCGGAGATACAGATGCCCGCCTCAACTGCGTTCTGAAGGGCCGGGCCGCATGGTCACTGTTTGCCTGTTTGGCCGGCTGGGATGGCGGCTCCGGGCCATATCCGCCGGCGCGCCCGGAAAACCTGGAACTCCAGGCGGATTCCCCGGCCGGGGAAATTCTGGTAACCTGGCAGGACAACAGTGATAATGAAGACGGGTTTATCATTGAAATCCAAGTGGACGGCCAATGGGACGTGCTGGCCGCCACAGGTCCGGATACCGGCAGCTATCTCCATTCCGGACTGACTGACGGTACTTATACCTACCGGGTTTCGGCATATGCAGACGATCTTGGCCGGTCTCAGCCCACGGCCGCTGCCACCGCCGTTATTTCCAACCTGCCCCCGGAAAGCCCTTCCAATTTAACATCAACGCTTGACGGCGTTGATGTCCGGCTCAACTGGCAGGACAACAGTGATAATGAGGCCGGTTTTACGGTTTATCAGCGTGTGGACCAGGAGGAATTTGAAGCCGTGGCCGTTCTTGGCCACGATGTAACAACATACACACTGCAGAATCTGCTGCCGAACCATGATTATACATTTCAGGTAACGGCACAAAACAGTAACGGCACGTCAAACCCTTCCAATACAACCACGGTTTACGTGACTGCCGAATCCTTAACCGTTATTCTTCAAACCCCTGACACTGAGGTCTCCGACGCATTTTTGCAAAGCACCGCCCCGGACAGCAACTATGGCGGTTCACGATATCTAAGCAATTTTGACCGTTTCATCATCCGGTTTAATCTGCCCGGTGACGTGATGGGCAAAAAGATTATCTCCGCCCGGTTGGGACTGTATGTCTGGTCCGTGTCTGCCGATGCCGTTGGAGAGGAGTTTAATCTGTATCGTGTGGGGCAGGACTGGACAGAGGGTGAGGTGACCTGGAATTCGGCCGGTCCCGATGGCCAGGGCGGTCTGACAGCCTGGACAGCACCAGGCAGCGATCTCCGGGAAGTCGCCGTGGTCATGCCGTTTACCAATGCCGCCAACCTTTACGACCACCAGTATCTCGATGAACTGGAATTGCAGGCGATTGTCCAGGACTGGGCCGACGGAACCATTCCAAATTACGGCCTGGTGCTGGATTCTGATAGTTACAACTTTGGTTTAAAGACCAGCGAATACAGTGCCGGCCGGCCTTATCTTGAGATCATTTATACACAGAAACCTGATTGTGTTGTAGATTTTAACGGGGATGCAGATATAGATGGAGAGGATCTCTATCAATTTTTGGATCAATATTCTGCAAATTGTATAGAGACCATGGCAGCCCATTTGGGGGAATCCGGAGAGTAATTGCAGCGGCTCGCAATAAAAACGTCCAGGGCCCGGGATAATTCAGGCCGGGCTCTATTTATAGGTTTCTATAAATCATGTCCCGCAAATTACTTATTTTTTAGGGATGCGAGTTGGGGATTCCGGTCATCTATGGCACCGTCTCCCAATTCATCCTGACAGGCGTCCGGCATCTCCAGTCAAAGGGCGCATGTAATTTTTAGGTTTTATAAGAAAGTTTGTGTAAGTTGCTAAGATCTTTAAAGATTTGTTGTGGGCTGATCCTGGCAGCTGATATGTCAGCTCAGCCCGTAGCTGTTATATCCAAAGGGCTCTTGGCTTCTTTCAAGGTCGTGGACGGTACGGTCTGTGTATATATCATGGTGGTTCGCACATCGCTGTGGCCGAGCAAAGCCTGTATGATACGAATATCATAGTTGGCCTGGAGTAGGTGACTTGCAAAACTGTGGCGAAAGGTATGGGGCGTAACCCGCTTGGTAAGCTGTAGTCGATTAGCTGCTGATTTGATGGCCTTTTGGACATGGCGGTCATGGAGATGATACAATCTTCTTTCCCCGGTATCAGGTACAAGGGTCAGCGCCTTAGCCGGGAACAGCCACTGCCAGTTGAATTCTTTGGCAGCATGCTTTGCTTTCCTGTCCATGGCATCAAACATAAACACGCCATCATATCCA
>JAKSBO010000422.1 GCA_022361095.1 Desulfobacterales bacterium
ATTTGTTTGAATGAAACGGAACCTGGGTCAGGCAATGGGCATGTCTCTCCATTTTCAAAAAGAACCGGGTTAATATGACTTGGGGAATCCAAGACACATGGTCAGCTCACTACCATTTCATTGGGCATGGGTGTTGTAATGAGATGCCTTGTATCACGGTCATGACGCTGGAGGTTCAGTTCCGTGGTCAGGCCCTATGCACCATAAATGGACATGGCGTTGTTTAAGGTTTTCAGGGTTACTTCCCTGGAAAACTTGTTCAGCATGAATGACTCGGTGATATAATCCACCCCGGCAGCAGCTTTTTGTGCCATGTAGTAAAGGTAGTTTTTGTTTCTCTACAGGCCATATTTTCCATGACATTCCTCGGATTAATCTAATAATCTAGCGTTGATCCTGATCCGATCCCCAGGAACCGGAATCAGTACAGTACCGGTTTAATGACAACAAAGTAATTTGATGGGATAAAATCGGCCGAAAAAGCCCTGACAATAAATTAATTCCGGCTAATTTCCTGAACCGCCTTTAACAAATTCTTTCATCCCAATATAATTAAGGCCTTATGAGTCATAAATCTTTATATAACGAACAGTTAAAATTTAACCGAATTTACAAATCGCGATTTTAGTAGTGAAAATCAAAAAAATAAACTGTACGAACGACCAGGTGAAAAAATAGGCAGGGTATTGGAATTCAATTATTGCTCTTTAGCTCAGGAAATTATCGTATCCTGAATGCCAAAAAGGAAAGGTGATAATCGTGGGGTTAATTAAAAAAGAGGTCACCTATGGAGCCATTTACGGGGAAGACAGCAGTTATTACAGGCGCTGCAAGCGGCATTGGGGTTGGTATCGCGTTACATTGCGCCCATGAAAATATGAAAATCGTTCCGGCGGATATTAAAGAAGAGGCCTGGGCCTGGCAAAAAAGCGATCATGGATAAAGGCGGGCAAGTGATTGCCGTCAAGACGGATGTTTCAAATTCCCAAGAGGGGGGAACGGCCGGCGGAAAAGGCCGTTGCAGCTTTTGGGAATGTCGGTCTCATTTTCAACAATACAGGGGTGGCCAGGCGCTTCTTTCCCGGCTCGGGATTACCGCTGTGTTGAAAAGATCGTCATGCCCGGATTAACCCTTAATTATAATTTTTGGAATTTATGTTAACGGTTTTTACCAGATAAACAAAGGCGAGACATTTCCCCTCAACGTTCTGAATTTTATTCTAAAAAATACAATTGCTATATCAGGCCGCATGATATCCCTATGGCAACGGCCTGGGCACGGTTGACCACATTCAACTTAGTAAAGATATTACTGAAATGAAATTTAATTGTACGTTCGGATATTCCCATGATCTGTCCGATTTCCCAGGAACTTTTTCCTTCTGTTGCCCATTTCAGGGTTTCAACTTCCCTTTCGGACAATTCCATTCGGATATTCTTTGTCTCTTTTTTAGGGGTTTTGATCCGCTTCAGGGCTTCCTGGATATGGGGCAAAACTGAGTGAAGGATAATGTACCAGTTGCCCGGAGTCTTCTCTTTTCCCGTATCCATTGCAATTATCATTTCCTGGGAATCCGGTCCCTTCGAATGGTTGGAAACGGCGATCCCGTTGTATATCCCGGCGTCTTGTGCGGTATGAAGGAAATTCATTGTTTTTTTATCATCCTTCCCGGCATCCAAACGCGCTTCTTTCCAGGTAAACGGGTACCCATCCTTTTTTGTGCAGACAATAACCGGATCAACCTCGCAACAGTTATTATCTGTGTAAAACTTAGTCCATTCCGGACTAAAACCGTGGTTTATCCAGTCTAAAACAATTTGGGCATCCTTGGTTTTTTCCTTTACGGCGATTGCTGCCGCCCTGAAACTGATCAGTTCGCGGAGCCGGTCTAAAACCAACGCAACGTCCCCGCGGCAGTCCACTGCCAGGCATTTGTAACTGATATCCAGAATGGCCTTGAGTTCATGTTTTGATAATTCTGAAAGCATTTTAATCCCCTCCCAAACGAAAAAAGCCATGGTCCTTTACCACCGTCTTCAGACAACTGATTAAAAGCATTCAAGGCCTTAACTGAAATTATTATCAGATCAGCGTTTCGTTCTTTTTATGTATTTCCCCATGGCGGAACAGATTGCCACAAGAAAAAAAAGGAGGAGTCAAAAGAACGATCATGAATTAGCCCCAAAAAATAAAATTTATAAGAAAAACAGGCATACAAAAGACGCCCTGCCTAGAATAGATATTTGCCGACAAACACTATTTCAAAGTAGGCAATGCCCGGAACCCGATTCCCCCGATGACATGAACAGCCATATCAGCTATAGATGAAAGAGAGAAAACACCCCTCAAGCAAAAGGATGCGGCTCATGGGACCCTTTATAGATAGATTCACAAATTTGGTCAAGGGAACTGTTTCCGGATTTGATCATAGTGTATTCAAGGGTAAAACCAATATCTATATATAAATCAGGAATTCACTGTGTGTAAGACCCAGATTTGAATTTTATTTATTTAAAATTTTACCTTTCGGGGAAGCCATGAGAGATCTGTTTTTTGCGCTTTGAAATATGGGTTCATCAAGTCGGCCAGTATATGGATACAAATATTTCGAGAATTAAAATTTTTACCTAACTAACGGCCATGGGCTGACTTGACATATCTGCTGCCAAGCACAGCCCACAACAAAGCTTGAAAGATCTGAGTAACTTACCCAGACTTTCTTATAAAAAGAAATCAGGCAAAAGAGGTTGTTTTTCTATGGGAACTATTTAGATGCGGTGATGCAGGGCTTGAAATATCTATTGATTGACAAACAAGAATATCATAATTTATAAATTAGGAATTCTGAAATATTTTTCCGTAAAACAGCCACGGGCTGATCCGGTCTATCAACACCGAGGCTCAGTCTGCAACGCAATAAGAAAGTAATACAGCAGCTTATTGAAATTCTCTGACAAAAACACAACCATATTTCTTAATCCACCACTTAATTAAAGGAGAAAAAATGAAACTTAGAAAATGCTTATCCGTATTGTTTGCCGTCCTCATAGGTCTATCCTGTGCTGTTTCAGTCCAAGCCGGTGAGAAAGGAGAGCTGGTGATGGCCACCACCACCTCCACAGACAACACCGGGTTACTTGATTACCTGATTCCTTTTTTTGAACAGGAGACCGGAATCTCACTGAAATGGACGGCAACGGGAACAGGCAAAGCCCTGAAACTAGGCCAGAACTGTGACGTGGATGTGCTGCTGGTCCATGCGCCACCGGCTGAAAAAGCATATATAGCGTCTAATTACGGAAAAGACCGGCGGGAAGTCATGTATAATGATTTTGTCATCATCGGTCCCAAGTCAGACCCGGCCGGCGTAAAAGACAAAAATATTTCCATGGCCCTGTCGGCCATCAAGGCCAAGCAAGCCTACTTCATGAGCCGGGGAGATGATTCGGGTACCAATAAAAAAGAGAAACTGCTCTGGAAAAATGCAGGCATTGCATTGCCGGACAAGGAACAATGGTACGTCCAGACCGGCCAGGGCATGCTGGCCACCATCAATATGACCCAGGAAAGAAACGGCTACACCATGACCGATCGCGGCACCTATATCAAATACCAGGACCAGCAGGGCGGTGATGCACCTTTGACCGTGCTGGTGGAAGGGGACGATATCCTTTTAAACCAGTACTCGGTACTGACGCTGAATCCCCAAAACTGTCCCAAGGCCCAATATGATCTGGCGTTGAAATTTTCCGACTGGATGGCTTCGGAATCTGCCCAGAAGAAGATCGGCGGCTTCCGGCTTTTGGGCAAAAAACTGTTTATCCCAAATGCCAAATAGCCGACATCGGACACCCGGTGTTATATGATAAAGGTCATCAATGGCATTTCTCCTTGAAGGGTTTATTAAAGCGATCGAACTACTGATCGGAGGAGATAACTCCACCTGGTCGGCAGTTTCGGCCACAGTCCAGGCCTCGACCGGATCCATGCTGGTCAGCCTTTTAACCGGACTGCCCTGCGGGTTTATTCTGGGTTACTTTGATTTCAGATTCAAACGCCCCATAAGAACGATTCTGGATACGCTCCTGGCCCTGCCTACGGTTTGTGTCGGATTGATTGTTTATGCGTTCATCTCCTCCAAAGGTCCTTTGGGAGAGATGGAACTCCTATTTACCCTGGCCGGTATTGCCGTGGGCCAGACGATTCTGGCCTTCCCTGTGGTGACGGCCATCACCGCGTCCATCATAGAAAATATCGACCCTGCCCTGAAACTGACCCTGGTGTCCCTGGGGGCAGGGAAAAAAAATATCATTTTGACCTGCCTGTGGGAGGTCCGGTTTGGTATTCTTGTCGCCGCAGTTACGGCATACGGCCGGGTCCTTACCGAGGTGGGCATTTCCATGATTGTGGGCGGTAATATAAAATATCACACCCGGACCATGACCACGGCCATTGCCCTGGAAACCAACAAGGGCATGTTTGCCGACGGTATTGCATTGGGAATCGTTTTAATAATGATTGCATTTACGGTAAACCTAAGCCTCTCTTTCCTGCGGAAAAGGTAGTATGATATGACTTCTCCTGCATCTTTATACACCCTTTGCCGCATCTGCCACTACTACGGCAATCAAAAGGTGCTTGATATTGAAGAATTCAGCATCCCGGCGGGCAGCATATTGGGCCTGTCCGGGCCTAACGGCAGCGGAAAAAGCACCCTTTTAAAACTTTTGGCATTTGCCGTGGCCCCCAGCCGGGGAGAAATCCATTTCGGCGGCCGCAGGGAATTTCCCATGTCCGCCCGGGTTAGATCCAGGGTCACATTGATGACTCAAACCCCTTACCTGCTAAAACGTTCGGTCCTGGAGAATGTTGTCTACGGACTTAAAATCAGAAAAGAGAACCAAAAGTTAAAACAAAGGGCAGCCCAGGCCATGGCTGCCGTGGGTCTGGATTTTGATAAGTTCCATAACAGGGCCTGGCACCAGTTGTCCGGCGGCGAAGCCCAGCGTGTGGCCCTGGCGGCCAGGCTGATCCTTGAGCCCCGGGCCCTGCTGTTAGACGAACCTGTGGCCAGTGTGGACGAACAAAGCGCCCGTCTCATTCGCAGGGCGGCTTTGGCGGCCCGGGACAAATGGGGCTGCACCCTGATCGTTGTCAGCCACGATCTTGCCTGGCTCAATGCCTTCAGTGACATCCGGGTCTCCATGGAAAAGGGGCGAATCTTTTCAACCCACAAGGAGATCATACTTCCGCCGCCCTACCGGGCCGAAAAAACCGCCGGCACAGAGAGGTGGTTTTTGCCCGTGTCCGGCAACCGGCATATCAGTCTACCTGCCAAAACCGGGGAGACAGCCCTGATTCCCGCAGACAAAATCAATATCGTTCGGGATGCTGAAGACGCATCCAACGAAAAAAATAAGATCCCGATTCTGATCACCCGAATGGCACTGGAACCTAAAACCGGCGGCATTGAAATTGACGTTGACACAAACGCGTTCAGACTGACCCTTCTGTTGTCAAAAGAGCAGGCCGGTGCATTGAATCTGCAACCGGGAAAAAAAACAACCATGGTTTTCAGTACCCGGGATATTTTCTGGCGTTAGCTCCTTTTCCAGCCCACTGCTGAAACCGTCATCAGCGGGGAAAGCATCTCCCTGGCAGAGAAGACCGTCCTTGATATTCGGACAGGAGAATTGACGGATCTTATCCAACCTTATCCTGGTACATCTTGATAAACCCATTGAGTTTATCTGCCCGGTCCTGCATGTGCCGGATCCACAGATTCAGAACCTCCCTGCCCTCGTCAGTGATGGTGTAAATCCGCTTGGCCGCCCCTGACCGTCCCGTATCCCATTGGGAGCTGAGCAGATTATCATCTTCCATTTGCCTTAAATGCCGGTAAATCATTCCTGGAGGCGCTGTGCCGTCAATGAAACCAAAGGTCTGAATGGTGGAAATCAGTTCATATCCGTATGAGGGGGCAGGTATCAGCCCAAGCAGGATAGAGGCTTGGATATAACGTTCCTGCCGGCCGGAACCAGGCGTGTTCTTTTGTACCATATACAGCTCCTTGACATATATCCTTTAAGGATATATATTACATTAAAAAATATGATAGTAATATCATATTTATCCTTAACAATACAGGAGGCAGTCATGACCAAAATTTTTGTAAGAGAAAGAAGAAAAGTTGAAAAAGGCGAAAAAAAAGCCCGTTTTCGTGTGGTTGCGTTAAGCAGCAAGGAGATAAAGATTTTTGCCAAACATGTCCGGAAAAATGAGCTTGAGCTTATTGCCAAAGAGGCAAATGCAGAAATCGTCTACCTGCCCAGGCATGGAGCAGGCCAGCAGAATGGAAGAAATTAAACCAGCGGATTCTGCCCGGATGAACACCCGGACAGAATCCGCTTTGTTTGATCAAGTGATCCTATGTCTGCTATTTATGGATGATTGTGCCCACATGTTTCCCCTCCAGCGCCTCCCTGATCTTTTCAGGATGGCGCAGCGCATCAATCACCTGCAAGTCTTTCAAACATTTGGCATTTTTTAGCATATTGAGAATGGGGCGTTCAATAATCAAATCGTCCAGGTCCAGTTCTATCAGATCGTCCACTGAAATCTTATCATAAAATTCCAATTTCTCTTTTTTCTTTGCCTTTTTGGGATCCTTTGAAAAAAGTCCTGTCTCGTCCTTGAGATAGATCAAGGATCTGGCACCGATATTTTCTGCCAGGAGAAAGGCCCCGGAATCGGTTCTGTGGGGGGGAATTGAACCGAATTGTGCCGGATGCTCAAAAAAACCATATGGCGGTATCCCCGTGGTGATGGGCAAATATCCCTGGCGGCAGAACATGGTCAACTGTTCAAGGTGATCTCCGTGGGTAATCCGAACGCCGCCGTGTTTGGCTAAAAGTACCGAAAGCATCACGGCATTTTGGGAGGAGACCTTATCCCCGAGCTTTGACAGCACCCCTGTGGGCATGCCCAGGTCCACGCCGATATTGTATACGTGCCGGGCCCTTGTGCCGCCGCCGGTCATCAGCAGCAGCTTATAATCTTCCTTAACACGGATCAATTCGTCAACAATGGGAAAAATCGCTTTTGATCCCCGGTCCATAATGCTTTGGCCACCGATTTTCAGCACATTGATATCCGGGTGCATCCTGAAATACTCTCCGGATTCGGTGGTCTTTAAAAATTCCTTACTCACCAAAGATTCGCCCAGCATCGGCGTATCAATGTGAAGCCGGCCCTTATCCTTTGATTCCTTGATCAATTTCCCCATGTTTCCTCCTTAATATGCTTTAAGGTTTTCAGATGAAGGTGTACGGTTATGAAGAAGAGAATAATTATTTTATTTTTGAAATTTTATTAAAATTTACCAGGCGGTATCGTCAAAGTCCAATAGATTCTGCCTGCTCAAAAAAGCGACACCCAAATTTATCCATACCCAATCGTATAAAAACAACCTTAAACCATTTCACTGCGTTGGTTCTACAAGCCATCTCAAAATAATCTCAACAGAATAATGGCGCAACCAAGTTGAACCATAGATAAAAAATTTTGTACATGATATTCATATCTTACAACCACACGCCGAAAATTTTGAAGCCAGGCAAAAAGGCGCTCAACCTTCCATCGACGTCTATATGGCCGCAACTTTCTGCCATCCTGAGTTTTGGGCTTTTTGCGACCTCTCCGATGAGGCGCAATCATCTCTATACAACGATCTTCCATCAATTTTTGATCAAGGGGATCGCTGTCATAGGCCTTATCACCAATAAGCTTGTCAGGCGCATGGGGAGTAAAGCTGCTGTCGATTGTTTTTTCAACAAGTTTCACCTCGTGAGGGGAGGCGCTTTCCACACAAGCGGCGACAGGAAAACCAGAAGCGTCTGCGATTGCCATGATCTTGGTGCCTTTGCCACGCTTCGTCTTGCCGACAGCAAGACCCCCTTTTTTGCCGGTGCAAAGCTCCCATCTATGAACGCTTCCCGTATATCGATTTTCCCACGTTCGTACAGGTCTTTAGCAAGCTCGTACAAAATTTCCTGGAAGGTTCCTCGTTCTGTCCATTCCTGGAAACGCCGATGGCAGGTCTGGTATGGCGGATACCTTGAAGGCATATCCTTCCAAGGCGCTCCGGTTCGTAATATCCATAATATCCCATTCATCACATCCCGTGCAGGTTTTGGCTTTCTACCCCTCGGATCTTTTTCGGGAGTCGTTTTTAGTATTATGGGCTCTATCCGCTTCCATTGTTCATTTGTAAGTTCCATCCTAATTTTATTACATAATCAGGATGTTATGTCTAGTTTATTTTGAGATGGCTTGTAATGTGCAGCGTGTTTATGTGACATTTTATTGCAGGTTCTGATTTATGCTGTTAATATTTCTGATGGAATAACTGCCGTCATATTATCGACCATTTGCGGACACCGAGGAGTTGGGCATGTATCATCGGAAATTAAACGTATACATTGCAGCGCAGGATTCTCAGCTTGAAACGCTTATTAAAAACGTACCACCGGTTGATAATTTTTCCCATCAATTTGTCAGCTGTCCAAAAATCAGAACGGCAGACTTGAAACAATACGGCATCATCATCCTTGATTTTGACACGGTCCCCCCCGAATCCCTTGAAGAAATAATATCGGCCACAAATAATCGAACTGTTGTGATAGGCGCTTTTACTCGAGATAATCTGCCGATTCTGGCAAACCATTATCATCTTTTCGATCAGGTGTGGGTACAACCGTATTCAAAACATGAGGTGTGCACCTCATTTGGCAACACACTTCAGCGCCTCAAAACCCAGGAAGATTTTATCCTGACCCAGCAATACCTGGACACCTTGATAGACAGTATACCCGACCTGGTCTGGTTCAAGGATGCACGCGGTTCCCATCTAAAAGTCAATAACAGCTTTTGCCGGGCGGTTAACAAGACAAGGGCCCGGATTGAAGGGCGGGGACATTATTATATATGGGATCTTGAACCGGATGAATATGCCAAAGGAGAATATG
>JAKSBO010000182.1 GCA_022361095.1 Desulfobacterales bacterium
CCAGATTGTCGAGTAAATCCTTGCAGTGGCTGCAGGCAGGGTCTGAAATAACATACATAAACTTGTCGGATGCCCCGCCCGGTGCAAATCTCAGAGAAACCAGATCTGCCAGGTCTGAGGCATGGGTTTTGAAAAACGCTTGACGCATCTCAACAGCCTTTGTCTCTTTCTCCTTGGCTTTTTTGCGCTCTGCATCAGCAAGGTCAGACAGGCCTGCCATGGTTTTCCGGGTGATGGATACACCTTTTTTATATAGCTGGCCTGCAACAATGAAGTCCTTGCCCGCATAGAGCGGTGCAAGCCCGCCGTCAAAAGAGAGGACAGCTTCACAAAGAGCGCCCTGCTCTTTCTTATATACCAGTCTAGCATCTTTGGGCACAGGCACCTGGGTTTGTAACCAAGACATGTTAACATGGCCGCAGACCGATTCGGCACAGCCCGGAGAGACACAGGCTAGCAACAAAAAAAATCCAAGCATAAATTCAGCCGAACGTCTGTAGGGCATTTTGGGTGTCATAATTTTATTTTTTACTCCTCACAGCAATTTTCATAATAAAATCTCAATAGAATATTGAATTTTCTTTTTGTTTATGGCTTAAGGCTGACCCTGGTTGTCATTTCTCCTGTATCGTTGAAAGACGCGGGCTGGGGCTGGTGAACACCTCCATATTATCAATACACAAAAATGACTGCCGGATTCTTGCCGCCTTGATCCTTGCCTTTTCCACGCTTTGGACCGGTATCTTGTTTTTTTCATACCACAAATCCGGATCCGATAAAAACGCAACCAGATGAGCCTCAGCCTGGCCGGCATTTTTGCAGGATTTCACAAGGTGGGGGGTGAACGCAGGCCCGTATTGTTTATCTGCAATTTTCTGGGTCTGCTTTCTGGCGTTCTCCCATAAATTATCCGGATCCAGAAGAATAATGGGTGCCAGGGGATTTTCATGGATTTTCATGGATGTTATGGTAATGCTCAACTCCTCGGCGCTACCGTACCCCCCGGTATTGATCACAGGCAGGTTGCTCAGTTTCTGTAAATGATCCTGCCGGGCCAGGCGCAGGCCCTCATTATATTTAATTAACCCGTCACAGGTGGTTAAAGAGGCCTGGTTTTCCCCTTCCAATTCTATGGCGATGCCCACGCTCATGATGTTATGACGGCGGGCCAGATCATTGGCTTCCTTCATCAGGCCCGGGCCGCCGCCATGGACAATACCCATTTCATCACCTAAACGCAGTGCCAGACGATTAATCAGATCAATGGTCAGCCGGTTGTCGGCAGCCTTGGTATGTGACCCGTAAAAGGCAAACCAGAACCGTACCCGGTCAAAGCGCTCCCAGTCATCAGGTTCCATGAAGCACCCGTGGTAAAAGGAATAGAGCTTGTCAATCACAGGATCATACCGCATGAATTCACACGGGTCATTGCCGGCATGGGTCAAAGAGATCATATGCCGTATCTCGTCATCGGCAAAACATGGATTTTCCGCATTGATAAGAAAGGTGCGCAACCCGGCTCTCCGCACCGCATCCACAACTTCCCGCTCCGGGAACCGCCTGCCGATGAACACCCGGGAATTGACCCCGCCCAGAACGGAGAGCTTGCCGAGGGTCTCTTTGAGCCGTTCATCTACTCTTTTGGGGATAGATAGTTCATGGCGGCGCTGGGTACTTTTTGCCAAACAGTTTTTAATAATCTCCAACTGGGCCTCTCCTTTGGTATCCAGGGCCCGGGGCACCCGGATAAAATTACCCTTGTTCAGGATAAGCCCCATGGCATCATCATCCAGAATATAAAACAGGTTTGATACCTCAGCGTGGGTGAGCAGATCACACAGCCGGTACCCTTCTTTTACCCTTGCCTTTTCCAGGGGGACGGTCAAGGGATTCTCACTTCTGAAAAACCTGATGCGAATACGGATATCACTTAAAGGAACCGGGGTTTTTCCCAGATGGTACAGCTCCACCTGCCGGTTCCTGAAGGTGCGGAAAGGATCCAGGACTCTTGCGGGCAAATGGATGATATCATCTTTTTCCGGCGAGACCACGGCATCAATGATCCCGTAAATGTCACCCAAAGAGATCTTGACGGCACCCACAAAAAGGGCCCCGGGATTGAGAAGGGTCTGTACCGGATCCATGGGCACCCTGGACCGGATGGCATTCAAGGCGCTCCGGCCCTTTTTGATCACGGCCCCCACACTGGAACGGATCATGGCCGCCGGTTCAAAACAGTACTGGAAAGCGGAGAGGGCCACCTCTATATAATCACAGCTTTGTCCGGTAGCAGGATCAATTTCCTGACAGATATCAAACCCTTCATAATATCCCTTGCCCACCCGGTTGCCCACAAAAAGACGTTTATGCAGATAATGGCGGACATCCCGGATGCGCAGCTCCGGGTCCATAACCACCAGCCGCCCGATCTCATCCCCGGTCTCGAACAAATCCAGGGCATTGGTCAACAGGGGGTTCAGATTTCGGATAAGCCCGGAAAGCAGAATCTTTGATCCGTCGATTTCCGGGGTGGGGGCAGGGTCTCCGGGCATATGGGTGTCTGTCAGCAGGCCGATCTGGGCATTGCCGCTTCTGCCGGAAAAAAACCAGGGTTTGCCTTCCTTCAGGGATGATACAATATAATCGGATACGTTGGGGAATAAAAACCGGACATTTACCTGCGCTTCTCCGGAGGACCGAAGGGCAATGGTATCAATATATCCGTCCGGACTGACTATCTTGGGTATGTCCATTAGAAACCTTATTTTCAAGTGAGCCTGTGCAAAAAAGCCGAACAATAAAAATCAAGCATAAATCCGGGCCTCTTATACGTCAAGAAAAAATAGATGCAGTCCGGATACGCAAGCAATGAGGATTATCCCTTGACGGCATCAATTGAATTTTCCTTGACCTGGATCAAGGATTGTCGGATTTTTTTCGGGCATATTTCTTGTCAAAGGTTTAAACAGGAAATTTAATAATAGTTGCAGTACCAGGGGTTGTCTGGGAGAGGAACACCATGAAATGGGATCGGGATGCGGAAAAAGAGGTATCAAAGGTGCCCTTTTTTGTAAGAAAAAAGGTTAAAAAACGGATTGAAAAAGAGGCGGCGGAACGCGGATGCACAGTGGTTTCATTGGATGATGTTCATGCCGCGCGCAAACGGTTTTTATCAAATATGGAATCGGAAATCAGGGGATA
>JAKSBO010000832.1 GCA_022361095.1 Desulfobacterales bacterium
TAAAAATGTGATTGATCAGTTTAAGGTTGCCATGAGCAATTTACCCCATAGACTCCTTGATTAACGGCCATAGGCCGACCCGGCCTATCAACATTCAGGCTCGTAATACAACAGAATATGAAATAAATTTAGTCGTTTATTGGTGCTTTTTTATAAAATCCGGAGCTAACCAACGAGGCCAATGGTATGGGAAAATCATCCAACCGGGATACCAGTAATTTTTATGCCATAGACAGCGGGGATATCCTCCATCTGAACGGCCAGAGCTACAAGGTGATCGGCCACGCCAAGGAGCAGCGTTTCGGCATTGAAGATCCAAAGTTTTGGGTAAAAAAGGTGATTAACCGGAAAACAAAGGATATTCAATATCTTAAATTTGCCTTTTTCGAATCCTTCCAAATAAATCTTGGCGGGGTAAAGATAGATTGTTTTCGAAGCCCTGAAAAGGAAGGAAACATTCTTGATCTGGTGGCAGGGCACTCTTTTTTTATGCAGGGCAAGGCCGTTATCGATGAAAAAGGTAATAATATTAGGATTCTTGAGGTGGTCCGGGGGGTAAATTTTTTGCAATATCTGGGCAAATTCAGTGATATGCCCTACGAGGCTTATTTTAGAACCATACTTCCGGGTATACTTCGAAACCTGTCAAAGGCCTTTGAGGGGATCAGTTTTTTGCACCGGAACGGATTCAAGCACGGGGACATCAGAAACGATCATCTCTTTGTGGAAAGAACCACGGGCAACTATGTATGGATCGATTTTGACTACGATTACGAAACAACTGAAAATCCCTTCAGCCTGGATATATTCGGTATAGGAAATATCCTGACTTACGCCATTGGTAAGGGGTTTCATACGGTTTACACGATTAAAAACAACCCGGGACTCTATGGCAATCTCCTTGAGGGGTTGACCGACGCTGATTTTTCCATCCTGGATCAAAGGCGGCTGGTGAATCTAAAGAAAGTGTATCCTGTCATTCCAAGCACGATGAACAATATTTTAATGCATTTTTCAAAACAAACTGAGATTTTTTACGAGATGGTCGACGAGATTATTGAGGATATTGACAGGTGTATCCAGGCCTTTGATGAATTATAAATAGTGCCGCCCGAAAATCGTAAATTTTGCCGATTACTTTGTTGGCCGCAAATTTTAATCCTCGAAATACGCCATGTATTCCTCCGGTTAAAATTGGCGTCCGCCTTGTACTCGATAAAATTTCCAGATTTTTGTTCAGACACTATATCGACATCCGGATCTTTATAACCCGTTTTAAAAAAAAGGATTGAACTATGAAACAATCCATACTCATAGCTATAAACGATTCATTCAGCTCAAAGGCAACATTGGAATATTTTTCAAAGCTTAAGTTTTGTCCGGACAGCATTGATGTGACATTGATTCATGTGTTCAGAAAACCTGCTGCCGGTGATGAGCTTATGGGTAAACGTTTTATGGAGGCCCAGCCGGAAAGATACCTGTCTATTCTTGAAAAGGCCAAGCTGGATTTGGTGGAGACAACAGGGGTGCCCGAAGAGAATATTCAGGTTAAAATCGTAAATGAACCCTGCGAGACGGTTGCAGACGGGATTATCGAAGAGTTTAAAAAAGGGGGGCACTCCATGATTGTCATCGGCCGCAGGAAAAAGTCCAAAGCTGAGGAATTTATCAAAGGCGACCTGTGTATTAAGCTGGTCCGTGAACTGGAGGGGGCTGCCATTCTTGCAGTAAAGACCCATTAAAGAATTTTTTCAAAAACCTTTAAATCTATAATAAATTTGGGTATTATCAACGGCTAAACTGTTTTTTGGGGTCACAAGGTCTGTGCTGTTTGCCGGAAAAGACCTGATGCGCAAGAAACATGTGCCCTAAACCTGCAATAATGAAAGGCTTTAAAGATCATGTGCAACCATTGTAGTGATCACAATCACGACCATCACCACCACCATGAACATCCTGAAATTGTTCAGCTGATGCCTGTCCAGAACAGTCTGTTCGCTGTTTACCAGACTGACACCCCCCTGGACTTCAGTGTTGAAACCGGCCAAAACGGGCTCAGCCTTGTTCCGGTATTGTTCATGGGCTTAATTCGTCATGGGGAAAAGACCATGGTGGAAGGTTTTTTTGCGTCAAGTGCCATCAATTCCTGTGAGGATACCCAGGGATTCAAGGGGTATGCCTCGTCCCTGGCACACGCTGAAAAACTGTACGCCTGAGACTCGATAATCCGGTTTTTAGGGAATTTGTTCAAATTCAAGGCGGAAACAATTTTTAAGAGGATTAAAAATTTTTTCCAACGCCGAAGTTGGGCAAATTAACAAAAGCCGGATCATTGAGTGAGAGAAATTTTTAAATTACCATTTAGATAGTGTTTGACTGGAAAACCTTTGTCTGGGCGGTTCATAAGAAAAACACCCGGGCTCAAGCTAGCCCGGGTACAATACGGCAGACCTATACGTTTTTGTTCAAACACTGGATAACCTGGCGGGAGATGTTCCTGTCAGGGTTTTATGTTTAAGGAGCTGTGCGCATGCATAAACTGTTACAGGACAGCCCCGGAGAGAAAATTATGCTCCTGGGCAACGAAGCCATTGCAAGGGGCGCGGTTGAAGCCGGTGTCGCCTTTGCCACTACATATCCGGGAACCCCGTCCTCGGAAGTCTCTTTGAATCTGTTCCAGATGTCCCAAGAATCGGATCTCTATTTTGAATATTCCACCAATGAAAAGGTCTCCCTGGAAGTAGCGGCTGCTGCGGCCAACTCCGGGCTTCGCACCTTTTGCATGATGAAGCATGTGGGGCTTAATGTGGCTGCCGATCCGCTGATGACCCTTGCCTACATCGGTGTCACCGCCGGCATGGTGATTTTAACGGCGGATGATCCTGCCATGTTCTCCAGCCAGAACGAGCAGGACAATCGCTATTATGCTAAATTCGGCCACCTGCCCATGCTCGAACCCTCCAGTGTGGCCGAAGCCAAGGATATGATCAAGGAAGCGTTTGAACTGTCCGAGACCTTGAAACAGCCCGTGATCCTGCGCACCACCACCCGGATCAACCACTCCAATGCCTTTGTCACATTCGGGGAAATTAAAGAAAGAAAGACAAACGGGCGGTTTGAAAAGGATCCCATGCGCTGCGTCACCGTGCCCGCTGTGGCCCGGGGGCTGCATGTCAAGCTTCTGGAACGTATGGGCGAGGCCGCCGGCATGTCTGAATCTTCAGACTTTAACTTTACCACAGGCCAGGGTGTCTGGGGGATTGTAGCCAACGGGGTGAGCTACCATTATGCCCTGGATGCGGTAAAGGACCTTGGCATTGAATCAAAGGTCAAGATTCTCCGCCCCGGCTTTTCCAATCCCTTGCCCAAAAATAAGATTAAAAATTTTCTGGCCGGCTGTGAAAAGGTGCTTGTCATCGAAGAGGGCGAACCGTTCATGGAAGAGGCTGTTAAAGCCTTTGCCCAGGAAGCCGGGCTTGTTATCCCCATACTGGGCAAAACCGATGCGATGTTTACCCCACTGGGGGAGTTTCATCCCGCCATGGTCCGGGAGAAGATTGCAGCCTATTTCGGCCTGGCGTATACCCCGGCCCCGAAGGTTGATACCTCTGATGTGCCTGAAATTGCCAACCGGCCGCCCAATCTTTGCTCCGGCTGTTCCCACAGGGCCACCTTCTATGCCATTAAAAAGGCGGCTGAAGGCGTGGATGTCATCTACCCCAGTGATATCGGCTGCTATACATTAGGATTTATGCCGCCCTTGTCCGTTGGTGACTTTGTGGTCTGCATGGGCGGGTCCGTGAGCTCCTCCTGCGGCTTCAGCAAGGCAACGGACCAGAAGGTGGTCAGCGTGGTCGGTGATTCCACTTTTTTTCATTCAGGCATCACAGGCCTTGTCAATGCCGTGTTTAACCGCCACAATTTCACGCTGGTGATCCTTGAGAACGGCATCACCGCCATGACCGGCCATCAGCCCCATCCGGGTGTGGATATGGAACTGATGGGCATGCCCGGGTACGGCCGGGTGAATATTGAAAATCTGGTCAAAGCCCTGGGGGTCGAGCATGTCTCCGTGATCAAGCCCTTTAAGGTGAAAAAGAGCATTGA
>JAKSBO010000395.1 GCA_022361095.1 Desulfobacterales bacterium
GAACTTATCCAGTTGCATAAAAAGCTAAAAAAAGGGCTTGATGAAGGCAACTTGTTTTCCCCTGGACACTATTTATAACAAAAGAGGGCAAACACCTATGTGGTGTTTGCCCTCAAATTAAGTACTTATTTCTGGTATCAGATTCGTTTTATCAGCGGATAGCTGTTCTTTTTCTTGATACACCCGCCAAACTTAAAAGTCCGAATCCGCAGAGCAGAAGAGTTGCCGGCTCAGGAATTGCTGTAACGGTAATTTCCTGCCCATTATCATTTGAAGCATAGATAAAGTCCCCGTCTTCTGTCAGTGCCGCTGCCTGTACGTTGGCCGAACCGTCTGTTATTGAGATTACGAAAATGTTACCAGCCAGCATTAAATCAAAATAATCATTTCCATTCTCATCATACCAAACATTGTCTGCAAGCGAGATTGCCTCAAGATTAAGACCGAACGTCAATGTTGGTGTTCCATTCTGGGAGTCTACTGTACCAGTGCCGCCGCCAGTTACGGCAAATGTTCCAACCAAATCAAGGGTGCCGCCGACACCATCTCTATCTGTCGTACTATCATCATAGTAAAAGTTCAATGTTCCAGTATTATACGATGCTGTATAAGTTGTATCGGATATTACATTGTCGACTTCCCCGCCTAAACCTTCTGCTGTGATATAAAAGGAATCCAAGTTGCCCAAGTTATAATAAGCTTGAACGTTATTACCGGCATCTTCCGCTGATTGTATGTTAATTGTCAATGCGGTATCTTGAGAATCAACAGAAAGCACGCCATCATTATTGGCATCGCTAGTGGTTGTATACGCATGATAGAAAGCGTCACCGGCAGTTACCTTGTTATCACCCCCCAGATCCTGGATAGTACTGTAATCGCCAATGATACTTCCTGCAAAGTGGTCAAGGGTGATCCCTGTGGCACCATCGGTGCCGCTGCCGTCAAAACTGAACGTATAGGCCTGGGCGCTGCCTAATGTCACTAATAAGAATCCTAAAATTAATAAAATGTTGCGTGCAATAATTTTCATTGATGTCTCCTTTTAAAATTAAATCTTACTTCGGTTTAAGAGCGTTCTAAAATCCCTTTTTTGCTAAAGTTGCAGGGTGGCTTTTTAAACGCTTGCCTTCACCTATTGCAAGACTGCAAGACAGATGCCATTTTGTTTTTTTTTTGCTTTATTGAAATAATAATATCTTAAAACACTAAAATAACGACGTTTATATCGTCTCTATTATTTTCCAATTTTTGAGAGTGTGGTTTTAATTGGCAAAGAAACGGCAGCACAAAAGAGAAATTAATTTCCTATAATTGTGAAAAGAATACAATAAAAGACAAGAGTTATTTTCATGTATACTTTGTTTTGAACTTGGGCCTTAATACAGATCTCAGCCCTTATCTATTTCCTCTAGGAGTGTTCTGGCATTTTGGGCGCCTTTAAAATTTTCATTAAGCTCCAGGGCCTTAATCAACTCTTTTTTGGCCAGCTCTTTTTCCCCTTTTCCATAATATGCCAACCCCAAATGATAGCGAATAACCGGCTCATTTGGCCGCGTTTTCAGGCAGTCCAGAAATTCGGCAACGGCATTTCCATATAGCCCTTTTTTGTAATAGGCAAACCCCATGGTATCCATAACACCCGGATCTTCGGGATAACGTGCTTTAGCTATTTTTGCAAAGGCCAGGGCCTCGTCATACTTATCTGTCCGGCTTGCAAGGGAAAACGATAGATTATTGGCCGCTGCGGCGTAGTTGGGATCAATTTCAAGAGCTTTGCGGTAATGAACTTCTGCTTCATCAAATTTATTTTGCGATTCAAGAAGAACGGCTAAAAGCATATGGGGTGTGGCCAATTTAGCGTTCTTCTTAATCATGGTTAAATATTGTTTTTTTGCGTCCTCAATATTTTCTTGGGTCAGATATACTTTTGCCAGTGTTCCGTACGGGCTTAGAGAATCCGGGGCAAGCTCAACGGCTTTCAGCAGTTCTGATTCTGCCTGTGCCAAATCCTCCTGGATCATGTAAATATCTGCACGGGTGTTGTGAACCAGGGCTTTTAAAGCGTTATTGTCCTTGAATATCTCCACCTGCTGAACACACAGGTTATGAGCGGTTTCAAAGTCTTTCTGGGCCACGGCATTTCTGACTCTCAGGGTAAAGACGTCAATAAGTCTGCTGTTCAAGGACCAGGCTTTTTCCAGCAAGGGAGTTGCCTGGTCAAATTGCCTCAATGCTGATTTTAAGTAAGCGAGCCGGTAATACCCTGTCGGGTTTTCAGCGTTGATTTCAATCATTTTTGCGTAATCGTTCTCAGCATCCTTGATTTTTCTCAAAGCCATATAGGCATTACCCCGAAGCAAATAGGCCCGGTGATTTTCAGGGTCAAGTTTAATTACCTCAGAGGTCTGATTAACGGCAAGATCATAAGCGTTCCGGCGAAAATAAATTTCAGAAAGCAGCAATCTTGCCTTGGTATAATCCGGTTTCAAATCCACGGCTTTGGACGCAGCTGAAGCCGCCTGGTCATGCTCCCCTAATCCTATATATGAAAGTGCCTTAAAATATTGAATCCTGTAAGCCTTTGGCTCTTCATTTTCAAGTGAGATCAAAATATTGAGTGCATCCTGGTATTTTTTCTGAAAAATCAGGATTTCGCTTTTCATCATTCTGGCATTTGTCAACTTGGGCCGATTTTTCAGAATGCCGGCCACCAGAGTTTCTGCCTCATCTATTTTTTTCTCCTTGTACA
>JAKSBO010001026.1 GCA_022361095.1 Desulfobacterales bacterium
CCGCAGGCAGCAGTAGCCTGGACCCAATTAATTTTGCCGGGGAGATTTGTCGGAAAAAGGGTAGGGTAGTTGTGGTCGGAGCTGTCCCCACTGGTTTTGATAGGGATCCCCATTACTATCGAAAGGAGCTGGAGCTGCGTATGTCCTGCTCTTATGGTCCGGGTCGCTATGATCTGGATTATGAGGAAAAAGGCATTGATTATCCCATCGGCTATGTGCGCTGGACGGAAAAGCGCAACATGGAAGAATTTCTCAGGCTGATACAGCAGGGCAGGCTGAAAATTGAACCGTTAGTCAGCCATGAATTTGAATTAAAAGATGCGGCTGAGGCCTATGATCTGTTGATCAAACAGCCCGATGACTGCCTGGCCATTCTTTTAAAATATTCAACTGAACCCGAAGAAATTAAACGGACCGTATCTATTAAACCCGGTAAAAAGGTTCATAAAAAATCAGACCGCTCCTCAGTAGCCATTGTTGGATGCGGTGCATTTGCACGCCAGTTTCACTTGCCGAATATCAAAGCAAATAAACATCTTGATATCCGGACCTTATGCGCGTCCAGTGGGCAAAGTGCCAAAGAGATGGGGGAAAGATACGGGGCTGAAATCTGTACTACGGACACCGATGAAATCATTGAAGATCCGGCTGTGGATTCCGTCATGATTTTTACGCGTGATACCCTGCATGCCGGGGTGGTCACTGCCGCTTTGAAATCAGGCAAACATGTGTTCTGCGAAAAGCCGCTGGCCACAACTCTGGAAGAGTGCAAAGGAATCATGGCAGCGCAAAAGGAAAAGGAATCCGTATGCTTTATCGGATTCAACCGGCGCTTTGCCCCTTTGATGCAGCAGGCCAAAAAGATTGTGGAGAAATGCGCCGGGCCCAAAATGATCCATTACCGGGTCAACGCCGGCCCCTTGCCTAACAACAGCTGGATCTACGATCCTGCCTATTCGGCAGGCCGTGTGATTGGAGAGATTTGCCATTTTATTGATCTGATGGCCTGGCTTGTTGGAAAAGAGCCCGTCAGTGTTATTGCCCAGACTGCCGGCTCTCCCAAGGAAACCGTCAGAACCGAAAACGTCAACGCCCTGTTCCGCTTCGAAGACGGGTCCACCGGATCAATTCTCTATACGGCAGAAGGGGTCTCTTCCTTTCCAAAGGAACGAATGGAGATTTTCAGCAGTGGAACGGCAATCGCCATGGATGATTATCAGAAACTGACTGTCCGGGGGGCCGAGAGGATTGATGAAACAAACCGGAACGGTGACAAAGGCCATGGCGAGGAGATCATCCGGTTCACGGAAGCGGTTCTTGGAAGAGAGGCCCCGGCCATATCCCATATTGACGGAATTCGCGCGACCATATGCTGCCTGAAAATATTGGAAAGTATCAAAGATAATGAAATGA
>JAKSBO010001071.1 GCA_022361095.1 Desulfobacterales bacterium
AAGGGCACAATGGATATTACTCAGGGAAAACGAGGACGAGGTTAAACTATTGTGTGGATAGCAAGAAAGGCAAAAATAAACCTTCCGTTATTGCACTATTGTCGATATAGTATGGATTGTCAGAACGCAGCAAAGTCGTGAGCGTGGGTTCACGCAGGCCACAGCGCTCGGCCGATGTTGATGAGCGCGGGGATTGTCCCTCTTAGGGGGATGTGCTGAATACAAGACGGTTCAGCATTTCTAGTCGAGGCACGGTTCACAGGTTTGTTTTGGTACTTTGAAGTACTTGAGGTTGAGTTGTTCCTAGCAGTCGCAGATTACGCCACTAGACCTATCTAATTTTGGAAGCATCAAGAGACAGTTAATCTGCGGGGCACAAAGCGTTTTGATGAATGACACTCTGCATTTGCACCCAGTCATCACAAGGGCCATCTCAAACAAGACGATCCGTGACCTCCATGAGGAGACTTATGCTATGTCAACTCGTGGTCAGGTAAAGTGGTTTGATCCAAAGAAGGGCTACGGTTTTATCGTAGGTCCTGAGGGTCAAGATGTGTTTGTGCACTACAGCCAGATTCAGGGCGATGGTTTCCGTTCGTTGAAAGACGGCGAATCCGTTGATTACGAACTGGTTGAGTCAGACAAAGGCTGGCAGGCCAGAACGGTTGAAAAAGCCAAGGAAAAAATGCCTGCAGGCTAAACGATGTGCTGACATAAATCAGTCACAGTACAAACCAACCGCGATGAGTTTTTAGTTTTTGACAATCAGCAGCTATGAATGGACTTGCGATCGTTTCAAAGAACGAAGCGATAATTCAGCATAACTATCTGCTTTTTAGCGTTAGTTTTAACTGAAGTTCTGGGGGCATAGTAAAGATGCTTAGAACATCCCAGCTCGAGGAATGCTGAAAGTCAAAAGCAAGAGCAACATCGCAACCAACCACCCATGAAGGTCACGGAATGTGCAGGTGTGACAGGTGGAATGCAGCGTCCTCCATGTACGAGGAAAGCATCAAAGATCGATGACGACAA
>JAKSBO010000492.1 GCA_022361095.1 Desulfobacterales bacterium
AAAAAAATAAGGCTGTTTCATTATGAAATACAAAATTCTCATAAAAACATAAAACATATTGATATTACATCAAATTACATATCATTGCAGGAAACACACCCCCTGTTATGATTTGCAACGGGGGTTTTTAGCTTGAAATTTCAGCTCCTTCATTTAAGATAAAAGATTATGTGAAAGTCAAAATAAATCAACGAATTACTTTCATCTCTCGTTGTGGGTTAAGGCCGGGGGTTGACAGACCCGGCTGCCCAGTGGCTTTTAGGGTGCTTCTAATAATTAGAATTTTGGTTTGAGTTCGAGGCGCAATAAAATTTTAACCGGAGGAATATATTAAATATTTCGAGGATTAAAATTTTATTGCAACGAAGAAATCATAGCCAAAAGGCAAGTATTAGCGGTGGCCTTTACATAGTGCCCGACCGAAAACCATCCCGTATCCATCAACACAATCGTAAAACAAGGAGGTTATAATGCCCGTTATCACCATTTCAAGAGGTTCTTACAGTCGCGGAAAGGAAGTTGCTGAAAAGGTAGCCTCCGAACTGGGGTATAAATGTATTTCCCGTGATATTCTTATCGAAGCTTCGGAGGAATTCAATATCCCGGAGATCAGACTGGTCAGGGCCCTTCATGACGCGCCGTCCGCCCTTGAAAGATACACCCACGGCAGGGAACGCTTTGTAAGCTATATCCGCAAAGCACTTTTACAGCATATCCGTAAAGACAATATTGTTTATCACGGACTGGCAGGGCACTATTTTCTGCCGGATCTTCCCAATGTTCTGAAAATCAGAATTATATCGGATATAGAAGAACGTGTGAAAGAAGAAGTCAGGCGTGAAGGTATCTCCGAAGAAAAAGCACGGTATATTCTGAAAAAAGATGATGACGAACGAAGGAAATGGGGCCTGAGGTTATACGGAATCGATACATGGGACAGCAAACTGTATGATATGGTCATCAATATAAAAAATATTTCAGTTGATGATGCCGCAGATCTGATCTGCCGGACGGCTCGAAAACCCAACTTTGATACCACGCCCGAATCGGAAAAGATCCTTGATGACGTCCTTCTTGCCGCAAAAATTCATGCGGCGCTTGTAAAAATCTTTCCGAAAAGCATTGTCACAGCCGATGACGGTGTCGTGACTATCGGGGATCCGTCCGGGTCATTGGATATGAAAAATGATGTCTCGAATGAAGTTAAACGCATCGCTGAAAATGTCGAAGGGGTTAAAGAGGTTATCTTAAATATAAATAGAAGAAACGACGATTATCATACTGTTAATCCGTTCCATAAAATATAAGCGGCACCCTTAGCCAACGTATTTCACCAATAAAAAAAGCAGCCGACAGGCTGCTTTTAAAATCTTTGTGGGGTGAGTGACCGGGATTGAACCGGCGGCAACCAGGGCCACAACCTGGTGCTCTACCAACTGAGCTACACCCACCACGAAAAACTCTGCATAACTATCAGAACTATTTTTCTTTTTCAAGTATTTTTTGCACTATTGATAAAATTTAAGTCACATATTGGGATTGACCTGCCCTGCCCCTTTGACTATTATTCTTTGATTATTGACAAATACTTGATGCTCAAGTTTTTAGGGAATTTTTTCCAACGCCGAAGTTGGGCAAATTAACAAAAACTTGAGCATGAAGTCATAAAAACACGTAACAGGGCGATCTATACAAAATGAATATGAATACGCTGATTATTTTTACCATCCGTCTCATTCTGGGACTTGCATTCGGCATCATCCTTACCCGGCTGTTCAAACCGGACTGGGGTATCTACCATGGCGTTGCCACAGGCGGTGTGCTTGTGGCCCTGTCCTATGGCATGAGCTATTACAGAAAATTAAAAGGGTGAACAGGCAGGTATTTGTGGACAATATAATTCTGGGAACCGCAGGACACATTGACCATGGGAAAACCAGCCTGGTCAAGGCCTTAACAGGTATTGAAACAGACCGTCTCAAAGAGGAAAAAGAACGCGGAATCACCATTGAACTTGGGTTTGCCTCGTTAGATCTTCCCAATGGCCGGCATATCGGTATTGTGGACATGCCCGGGCATGAAAAATTTGTAAAAAACATGGTGGCAGGCTCTTCGGGCATTGATGTGGTGGTCATGGTGATTGCCGCTGATGAAGGTGTCATGCCCCAGACCCGGGAGCATATGGAGATCTGCAACCTCATGGGCATCCGCCACGGCATGATTGCCCTGACCAAAACGGATCTTGTGGATGAAGACCTGCTGGAACTGGCCATGGACGACATCCAGGATTTTATTTTAGACACCTTTCTTGAAGAAAACCCCATCGTACCTGTCTCCTCTGCAACAGGCCAGGGCCTGGAAGAATTTTTAGCCACCCTTGAAGAGATATGCACGCAAATCCCGCCCCGCAAATTTTCTTCCATTTTCCGGCTGCCCGTGGACCGGGTATTCTCCATGAAAGGGTTCGGCACGGTTATCACAGGGACCCTGATTTCAGGCCAGGTCAATGTGGGCCAGGATATCATGGTGTTTCCAAGAAAGATCACGTCCAAGGTCAGGGGCCTGCAGGTGCATTCCAGCTCGGTGGAGACCGCCATGGCCGGCACCCGGACAGCCATCAATTTCCAGGGCCTTGACCGGGAAGCCGTCTTCAGAGGCGATGTACTCTCCACACCGGATGCCTTGATCGAAAGTTATATGGTGGATGCACAGTTCCATTACCTGAAAAGCAATGCCAAGCCGGCCAAGGCCCGGACCAGGGTACGTTTTCACTCCGGCACAAGTGAAATACTGGGCTACATGGTCCTGCTGGACAGGGAAACACTTTTACCCGGGGAGACGGCACCGGTTCAGTTCCGCCTAGAATCCCCGGTCTGCTGCATCAAAGATGACAGATACGTTATCCGGTCCTACTCCCCGGTCAGAACCATCGGGGGCGGAGCCATCCTCAACCCGGTGTCCCAGAAATATAAACTTAAGGATACGGCCATCATTGAAGGACTTTCCGACCTTGCTGAACAGGATGATGAAAACACCATAGCCTATTTTCTCTCCATCAAGGGGTATTCCGGGCTGACCTTAAATGAGTTGCGGGTCATGACCAATGTGCCGGATAAAAAGCTTATGGCCGCTTTGCAGAAGATGCTTGCCAAACAGGACGCCGTCCTCACGGACAAGGAGAAGCAAATCTATGTCCATGGCTCTATTTTTGATGAATTTAAGGAAAAAGTACTGGAACGGTTGAGCGCCTACCACCAGGACAACCCTTTAAAAGACGGTATGCCGGCCCAGGAGCTGAAGTCCAAATTTCAATATGTGGATGATGCCCGTTTTTTCAACATTCTGTTTAATCGCCTGGAAAAGGAAAACCTCATTGTTCCGGACAAAAACCTTGTAAAACTATCAGGATTTAAGGTGGACCTGCAGGTGGACCAACATGAAATCAAAGAAAAAATTGCAGGCATTTACAAAAAATCAGGCCTGACCCCGCCCTTTTTCCGCACCATATGCCAGGACCTGGACCTGGATCAAAAAACAGGCAAGGATGTCATGCGGATGCTCATTGCTGAAAAACAGGTGGTCAAAACAAAAGACGATCTGTTTTTTGATGCAGATGTTGTCAGTGAACTTGAAACCAAACTCATTGAATTTCTCAAAGCCAACCAAAAAATCACCACGCCGCAATTTAAGGAGATGACCGGCATTTCAAGAAAATATGTTATCCCTTTGATTGAATACTTCGACGGCATACACCTGACCATACGGGTTGAAGATCAACGGCAGTTACGAAAAAAGCTGGGCTGACGGCCATGGGCCGGCCTGACATATCAACTGCCGGGCATAGTCCACAAAGATTGAAAGATCTGAGTAACTTACACAGACTTTCTTATAAAAATAGCTTTAAATCAGTTGGACAAAAGAGGAGACAATACTGTCTAAACGCATCCAGCCGTCAAGGGTCAAGACAAATCGTTGCCCGGCATCCTGGCATCGGGCAAGCCCGTTATTTTCAAGATCATCCATCAGGGGTTGAAACACGGTTAAAAACCGGTCTTGCCACAGGTGCTGCCCGGTTCTGATGTCAAGTCCCATGGAGGTCCGCAGCCCCACCATCACATACTCCATCCGCCGCTGTTCCAGGGTAAGGATTTCATGCCCGGATGCAGGAAGCCGGCCTGATTTCAGGGCATTGATATATCCCTCCAGATCCGGTGCATTCCAGAACCGTTTATACACGGCAGCCCCATCTGCTACGGATTTTAAGGCATAGGAATGGGCGGCCGGCCCGAATCCATGATAGGGCACCATCTGCCAGTATGCACGGTTGTGCACGGAACGAAGGGATGTATGCTTTGCAAAATTGGATACTTCATAATGATCCCATCCACAGGCTTTCAGGTATTTGGCAGCGGCACGGAACAGATCGACCTGATCTGTTTGCGCCATGGGCATAAACCTATTTTGTTCATGCATAGCGTGCAGGGCAGTACCCGGTTCCAGGGTAAGCATATAGCAGGAAAGATGTGCCGGATTCAAATTCAAAGCCGCACCAAGCTCCCCTGTCAAGTGTTCGACGGTTTGACCGGGAAGCCCATAAATCAAATCCAGACTGATATTATCAATACCGGCAGCACGAACCTTTTCCGCGGCTTGAACGGCACTATCCGCGGAATGAATGCGTCCCAAAAGGGAGAGATACACCGGATCAAATGACTGGACACCCAGGCTGACCCGGTTAATTCCCAGGTGTTGAAACGATGTTAATTGAATCTCATCAAGGGTTCCGGGATTGGCTTCAAACGTGATTTCGGTTTCCCGGCAAAGGCTAAACGCATTGTCCAGGGCCTTTAGAATCGTTTCAATATGCCGCGGCCCAAGCAAAGACGGTGTACCCCCCCCAAAATATACGGTTGCAGCATTGCCTTTGGGGGGTGATACATTCAGTTGAGAACGCAGCCGAATCTCCCGGGCCAAAGCTGCCACGTAATCAGGAATCAGGGAAACATCGGTTTTGGAATAAAAATCGCAATACCGGCATTTTTTTACACAGAAAGGAACGTGAATATAAAGGTGTTCAGACTCGATCATCGCGTCAGACAAACCGCATCATCAACCGATCCAGAATCTGATCCACGTTCTTTGGGGTCACCCCGTAATTGTCACAGGCAAGCCGCACCTGATCCATCTGGGGGCTTGTATCCATATCATTGAGCCCCTTGAAAAACCCCATTCGCCGGCCAATTTGATAAAGGATACGTTTTTGGGGATCCAATTCAAAAAACCGGTCAATGATCCCGATCATTTTATCCTTGTCATGGGGCATCGTACCGGTAACGGTTTCAAACAGATTCAGGATGTGATCACTTTTTATACGAGACTTGATATTGTCAAGGGTCTCAAGCATCAGGCGCACTTCGGTGGCAATCATGGCATCTCCCGGTTTTTCAAACATCCCCCGGATCTGCCAATGGGCAAGCTCCGTGGAAGGAGAGAGCCCCAGGGTCCGAATTTTTATCACATCGGGATTGATTGCGTTCAGCGCCTCAGCCGTCTCAAGGGCATGCTCAATGGAGAGATCGACACCGCCTAAACCGGGCATCACATACACATACAACTCAATGCCTGCCTGCCGGATCCGTTTACATGCTTCAATGTGGCCAAATCTGTCAGCGCCCTTGCGCATGCGGTTAAGCACCAAATTTGATCCGCTCTCAACGCCCACATGAATCCGGTTGAGCCCGAGTTCATACAATTGTTTCAGGGTGCCGTCGGGCAATTGATTGATCGTGCTGGTTCTGGCATAGGCGGCAATGGTTTTGGTATGGGGAAAACACCGCTTGATGTGCCCGAGAACAGAAAACAGGTCTTTGGGCTTCATGACCAGGGGATTGGCATCCTGAAGAAAAATGGAGGCCATGCCTGCGGCATACCACTTGACGGCACTGTTGAATGCAATCCGGTCCCGCATCTCAAACCGGGTATAAATGGCGTGAATCCGTTCCTGGTCCAAGGCAATGGGCGTGGCATTCTCAAGCAGCAGCCTGTCAACGTATGTACGAATCAGGTCAATATCCTGAATAATATCTTCCACAGGACGTATGGAAAACTTCTGATTTTTATAGACCGGACAAAAGGCACAGCGGTTCCACGGACAGTTCCGAATCAGCCGCAGCAGCAGGCTGTACGGATCATTGGTCGGATAAATGGGCCCTTGTTCATATCCCTGGTATATCTGTGTCTGTTTCTCGTCTGCCATGGCAAAAACTGGTATTTTGATTTTTTTATAAGAAAGTCTGTGTAAATTACTCAGATCTTTCAAACTTTGTTGTGGGCTGAGCC
>JAKSBO010000988.1 GCA_022361095.1 Desulfobacterales bacterium
TTTACGTATTTGCGGATATTTCCGGCATTACCAACCAGTCCAGGCAGTTTGCCCTGGATTTGATAAAAGAGGAAAAAGTCGTGGTGGTGCCCGGATACCCATTCGGCCTGTCCTGTGAGGGGTGCATCCGGATTGCCTGCACCATTGGCCGGGAAAGACTGTCTGAAGCGATGGACCGCCTGGAGCGGTTTCTTGCCGCAAGACGTCTCTGATTCGTGCAGAAGAAATAAGGAAGATGGAATTACGGCCCTAACTTGCTGTTGCCGGGGTTAATGAATACGAACAGGCTAATTATGATCGTTTGATCAAAAAAATCTTGACGACGATGCACTTTACCGCTATTATTTTTGATCAAATGATCATAACAAGGAAGGTACATGCCAAGACCCAAACGACCCAGGTGTATTTCATCCAAACCGGCCATTAAGGGGTTCAGGCCCAGGGGCACTGTGGAGACCGGGGAGGTTATCCTTTCCCTGGAAGAATTTGAAGCCCTCAAACTCATAGATTATGAGGGCATGGACCAGGCCGGAGCCGCACAGGTGATGGATGTTTCCCGACAAACCGTTGGCAGGATTCTGAAAGCCGCCCGCTATAAAATTGCTGAATCGCTGGTGACTGCCAAACGGCTCACCGTCCAGGGCGGTTGTTATGAGATGCGGGGGCGGGGAAAGGGCCGGGGGTGGCGGCATGGGTGCCGAAAATCCCAGGATCGTCAATAACGGCCATGGGCCGCCCGGTCTGCCGGCGCTTGTGCCCGCAACAAAATATGAAAGTAACTCAGCAACTTGTTGGTGCTTTTTATCTGAAAATAACGGAGATTATACCCATGAACACCGAACACACCCTTTCCGAGAGCCTTGAAGACTATCTTGAAGTGATACTGGAACTTCAGACCATGAATACGGTTGCCCGGTCAAAGGATATTGCCGAAAAACTGAATATCAAATGCGGGTCCGTGACCGGAACCCTTAAAAAACTGGCTGACCGGGAATTGATAAATTATGAACCTTACGGCTATATCACCTTGACTCCCAAAGGAGATAAAATCGCAAAAGAGGTGACAACCCGTCATAATGTGTTCAAGCATTTTTTATTCAAACATGTGGAGTTTGATGAAAATACTGCGGAACAAACCGCGTGCCGTATGGAGCATGCCATGAATCATAAGAATTTTATGAAATTCAAGGCATTTGTTACAAAACTGGATGCCTGACACTCGATAATCCAGTTTTTGTTAATTTGCCCAACTTCGGCGTTGGAAAAAATTTTTAATCCTCAAA
>JAKSBO010000844.1 GCA_022361095.1 Desulfobacterales bacterium
ACCTGAAAACCGGCAACCGTGACCAGCCCGGAAGCATCGGCGGCAACGGTGCCGTTCTGGACAATCTCCCCGTCGGAAAGCCTTTTGTTTTCCCAGTAATATAATTCCAAGGGGATTACGGTGAACTGCTGCAGCTTTCGCGGGGTAATGTCCACGGTGGCGTGATCGTGGCTGCATGAGGACGCGATCCGGAGTGCAATTTCATACCGGCCGGGCTGATCAACCAGATCATCACCGGAATCCGACGTGCTGAATTCCCTTAGGGCCCGGGACCATTCCAGGCAGCGGTATCCGTTGATCTCACCCTGGGCGTCTCCGGTAAACACCAGGGGATCTGCAGAGACCACGGCGGTCATGCCGCTGGGTTCGTGGATTTGACCCGGATCATCATCAATGGATACATTGGCCAGGGCCGGATGGCTCTCATTTTTAAGCAGGGTTCCGAAACGGGGATCAAATGACGACCCGCTGGAATGCCCGCCGTCAAAAAAATGTGCGGCAAACCCCTGTTTGCTCTGCCACATATCCTTATAAAAGGAAACATGGGGGAAGAAAACAATGGACCCGTCCCTTTTCCCATTCATGAGTGACAGAAAGGGCAGATCGGTCCGGCTGAATGTTTTGGCATACCAGCCCGCATTCATCCAATCCCATATGGGCGTGCCGTTTTCATGTATCACCGGATCCGAAGCAGGCCCCCACAGCCGGTTGGCCTCCCTTCGCCACCCTTCATTCACAACATTGTAAGCATCATCGATCTTGTGAATGTTTAACCGCCAGTTGGGACACCCCACATTGGACGTGACCGACGCAAATACACCGGGATATTTCAATCCCAGGCTCATGGCGCCCGTTCCCCCCATGGACCCGCCCCTGACGTAGATCCGGTTTGAATCGATGTTGTAACGGCGCCCGGCAGTCTCTAGGGCGTGGAGTATCCGGTTTTCCGTATAGGGAACGAAAACACCGTCACTGAGTTTTTCCTGGGTTTTATAGGTGCTGCTGCAGCCGGAATACCAGGTCTGGAGAGCGTCGTACAGGCCGCCGCTGTTAAATTTCGGAAAAACCGTGCCGTCCTGGAGACCGCCCAGGGGCATGTTTGGGGTCGGCGGCAGAAAATCCGAATACCAGATGGTGACCATGCCGCCGTACACCCATGTCTGCCTGTAGCTGGCCCCCCGGCCGGTGAGTGCAAGCTCAAGGGGCGCGGCAGTGCCCGGCGGGATATTGCCGCTGACATTGAGCATAAAGTTGAACCCGTATCCGGGGCAATAGCTCATGGTTTCATCGGCCCAGTGAACAAACTCCTGGACGGTGTTTCCATTGTGGACCCAGGCGTTCTGCAATACTGCCCCGGGCCTTGAAATCTGTTCGTCCACCGGGAGGGACAGCGCGTTGGACAAGGAAAAATCCAACCGGTTTTCATACCCCTCTTCGGTTATGGTAACGGCATAATATGCCTGGCCCGGCTGCTCGGGGGTAAATACATAAAGCCCTGTACCTTGGGCAAGCTCCGGTTGGTTTTCATCTATTTTATAATTATGGTCTTCCCCGGACCGAAGGGAGCGGTTCACATTAAACGCCGACCCCTGGAATACCTCGCCGGCACATTGCGCCTGGTCCAGGTTGGCGGCATTGATCGGCTGATGGTATCGGTATATTTTATATGAAACATCATAGAACTGGCCGGTATACGCATTTTCCTGCCAGGTCAGAAAAGTCTGGCCCGAACGGTGAAACGCCGTCAGACCCGAAACCTGGCCCGGCGGGTCGGCAGCATCGGTTTCATAGGTGATTTCAAGATAGGGGCGCAGGTGGGGGCTCTCGGCGCGGTCGGATATCACCGTGGCATCAAGGCTGAACCCCAGGTTGGTTTCAGGTGCGGCAACCCAGTCCTGCACCATGCCGGTCAAATCAAAAAAATAAAAGTGGACACCCTCGGTTCCGACCCCGTATACGGTCTGATCGGGGGTCGGGTCAATACAATCTGCAAATGTACCGCCGTCCGCTGTCCACGGAACAGGGGTGCCCCCGGCAGGCTGGCGTTTAAACCGGGTATTGAGGGTGGTGATATCCCAATTCCCTGTGCCGGACGGGTCCTGAATCCGGTATAATGACAATCCGTCAGTATAGCTTGATGCGCTGAATGCCCACATTTTCGTAGACATGGGAAGAACATAGGTGGCCTTGATGATCCGGGTATCCCCGGCCAGGCCGGTCAGGTCAAATTTAACGGCGTTTCGCCGGGCCAGTCCCTGGGCGGTTTCATAGGGTTTTCCGGACTCATGATAGAGCATGTCCGTTGTTACATTCCTGGTATAATAGCCAAACCAGACATCATCCATGACCTGTCCGGCATCCAGGGTGGCCCCGGACCCGCCGAACCGTTGGGTGACCTGCTCTGCATAGGCCGGCCAGGCCAGGACCCGGCAACTTAAAAATAAAGATATCCCAAAGACAAGAATCCGAATTTTAAATCCTTTCATAGCATAGTTCTCCATATTAATCAGACACCTGTTTAAATTAATGTACGAAATTCCGATGTATAAATTTTCGAAAACCATTTGAACTTCTTTTAAGGAATTAATTTTTGACGATACACCGGTATCCGTTATGATGAAAAAAGTCGTTTCAGAACTCTAACCATTTTAGCAAGGCATTGTCAATGTTGGGCAGGGGATACAAATTTACGCCATACGGTTCCGATGCCCCAAAATGAAATTTGATCCGCCATGCCCCCCGGGGACCGCAAACACCGGTTGGTTTGCAAATCCCTTTGTTGGGGCCCCGGGCTTTGGCCCCGTAAAGCAGTGAATCGGTAAATTCCAGAAAATAATTAACGGATACGGGGTCAGACGGAACCCCGCTTGCCCCGCCCAGACTGATTGTGACCGCTACAGCGGCCTGGGCGTACAGATGCGTCACATGTGATGCAAGCCGTTCCGGCATACCGGTTTTCAATCTCATAGCGTCAAATGCCGGATATGACGGGAAATTAAGAACGTTCGGGATTTACAAGCGTTTGCCCAGCCCCCTCTTTTTTCCTTGTTTTTCACGCGGGTTGGTATTAGTATAGACCTTATCGACAGTTTCATGATTATCAATAATTTTAGCAGTTTTATCAGATTTAACAGGCACTAAAAAACGGCCGGGGGATCTCTGTCTTTTAATACACCTCTCCTCCGGTATTGACGGGCGGGTTCCCTGCTGCGGATATCCGGGCACTTTCGTGAAGATTCTATAACAACGTCTTCGATGTCTTTGACAGGGCGGGCCCGGTCACCACCTTTATTCAGGAGCTAGGATAAAACAATGGAATTAAGCAAAAAAGAAAACGCCGGCGTTGAAAAAACAGGGATGGACAAGCTGACATTTCGCACAAAAATGATTCTGCTGGTGGTCACACTGATTCTTTTGCTGACGATGTCGTCCGGCATCGGAATCGTGAAAATGGCCTGGCTCGGCAATCATATTGTGGAAATAGCCGAGCAGGATATTCCCATGACCGAGGTGCTGACCGAGATTACCGTTCACCAGTTGGAAAGCGCCATCTGGTTCGAGCGGGCCTTCCGGTTCATGGAAACCGGGAACGAAAAGGAACTGGCAAAGGCGGAAAAAAAATTCTGGAAATACGGCCATCTGGTGGATGAGGAGCTTGTAGAGGGTAAAACAATGGCCAAAGAGACCATTGAAAAGGCGGGGTCGGAAAAGGTCAAAAAGGAATTCAAGCATGTCCTGGCGGAACTCAAGATGATTGAAATCGAGCACAAGGAGTTTGAAAAGCATGTGGCCGAGATGTTTGAATTTGCAAGGGCGCAGTACGGTAAGGAGAATTTTATCCATGACCTTGAAGAAATGGGGCACCAGATAGAGGCGGAAGAGGAAGAGCTGGACAAGGCCCTGATTGACCTGCTTCTTGAGATTGAATCCTTTACCAGGGCCGCAGCCCTTGAGGCGGAAAAAACTGAAATGCAGGGAATCGTTCTCATGATTATTGTGAGTGCGGCCGCCCTGATCCTGGGAACCGGACTCAGTGTTTTCATCATCCGGAACGTCCTGTTCCAGGTGGGCGGAGACCCGGCGGAAGTGGAAAGGATCATGTACAATATCGCAGGCGGGAATTTCGCGGTTGACCTGGACCGGGACGGCAGGGCCGCGACCGGGATCTTTGCCTCCCTGGTCAGTATGGTCACGGAACTTCGGCAGATGTTCGGGGATATCAAAAACGGGGTGGGGGTGTTAACGGAATCGTCGGAAGCCCTTTCAGGCGCTGCCGGTAAAATCACGGATAACTCCGAGGAGGCCACACAGCGGTCCAACACTGTTTCCGCGGCAGCCGAAGAGATGAGTACCAATATGCGCAATGTGGCGGATACCGCCCGCCAGGCCACGGATAATATCCAGGTCATTGTGACGGCGACAAAGGATATGACCGAAGCGATCCAGGAAGTGTCCAGGAATACGGCTGCGGGCAGCGAAACCACGTCCACGGCGGTTGAATCGGCCCGGGATGTGTCGGAAAAGATGAATGCCCTGGGAAATGCGGCTACGGAAATCAACAAGGTCACGGAAACCATTTCGGATATTTCCGAGCAGACCAACCTGCTGGCCCTGAATGCCACAATAGAGGCGGCCCGGGCCGGGGAGGCGGGCAAGGGGTTTGCCGTGGTGGCCGGTGAAATCAAGGCACTGGCCCAGCAGACCGCGGAGGCCACCAGTGACATCAATTCAAAAATTACCGGGATCCAGACCACCACCCGGGAGTCTGTGTCGGCCATTGAGTCCATTGTGGAGGTGATCAACGAAATCAACGCCATTGTATCGTCCATGGCCGCTGCCATTGAAGAGCAGTTTGCCACGACCCGGGAGATTTCCAGCAATGTGGACATGGCGGCCGCCGGCCTGGATGATATGAGCAAAAATGTCTCGGAAACCGCCACCGTAGCCGGTGAAGTGACCAAGGACATTGTTGAGGTGAACCATACCAATACCCGGATGAGTGAAATCAGCTACGAGGTGCGGGACAATTCAGACAAACTGCTGTCACTGTCCGAAAATCTCAGCCAACTGGTCAGCCGGTTTACACTTTGTTCCGGACAGGTGGTCCAACACCTTACCGTGCGGGCCGGGCCGAAAACAATCCAAATGCCCGGCCCGCACGGATTATACCCCTTTTCTTAAAAACGCCAGGGCATCTTCTTTTTCATCCATTGAAAACCCGCGCATATCAATATGCCTGACAAATTTGCTCTCAAAATCCACCAGCCGGGGTATCCATTTTTTTTCCGCCACCACTGCCACCCGGCCGAAATTAGACAGGCCCGCATCCAGGAAAAACCTGAGTTTGTCAACCAGGGCTTCCAGCTCCAGCCCGCCAAGGCTGGTGACCTCCTGGTAAAGATGGATCTTTTCTCCCCGGTCAATGATCTCCCGGAACCGGTCCAGGACCTGGTTCATCTCCCGGGTTGAAATTTTACCCTCCAAACGATAGCCCACCACACCGGGTATATTCATATCTAAAAATTCAAGCATGGGGTTCTCCTTAAAGTTGTGTATGAATAAAACCATATTCATGGTCTCAGGCTGTGCCCGAAGAATAGACCTTTTTAAAGCCGGATACAACCATCCGTTTTGACAGGGGAGTCTTTCGCTGAAATTTTCATTATGGCTGGAAACGGCAATTGCTGCGCTCTATTTGCATTAGAACCGATACGTTATTGTCAGGCCGAACATCCTGGGGTCACCGTCTATGCCCTGGTCGCTGCCCGAGCCGGCATATCTTACCCGAAGGTACGCTTCATCTAAAAGATTCTTGCACCACACATAGACATCAAATTTTTCACGTTCATACCCCACCCGCAGGTTGATGCGATGGTACCCGTCCTCCTTTGCACTGTTTTTTGAATCACTGTACAAAGACCCGGTTGCCAGCCAGTCGGCCCGCACAAAAGCACCTGACAAATGGCGGTACTGCGCGCCGAGGTTGAAGGTATACTCAGGAACGTTGGGCAGGCGTTTATCTTTGTAATCATATTGACAGGCGCCTCCTGTTGTGCTGTCATATTCCCATGAAATCCAGTCATCAATTTTTGCTTGTGTATATCCGATACCGGCAAAGAGGTCGAGCCCCTTTGCAAGACGTGCCTGCACGTCAAATTCCACCCCGGCTGAATAGGCATTGGCGGCATTGCGGATCTGTTTCACACTGACAGTGCCGGAGCTTGAGTCCCACTCGGCCACCTGCTTATCTTCCATGTCAATATAGAACGCTGAAACATTGGTGATCAGCCGTTGATTAAACCACGAACTTTTTAAGCCCAATTCATAATTCCAGGTATATTCG
>JAKSBO010000158.1 GCA_022361095.1 Desulfobacterales bacterium
GCCGTGTTGAAAACAGATCCCGATATGACCAAAGAAAAAACAGAGCGGTTTATGGCAGACCTTGTCAAGGCAGAGTCGGATTACATCCGATATACTGTTGAAATGATACAAAAATACAACAAACCTGTCGTGGGCGTCAGTCTTTTAATAGATGAATTGAGCCGCACCCTTTACCCTTATGACGATCTGGACTATAAGGGGGTATTTTTTCCGTCGCCGGAACGAGCGGTCAAGGCGCTGGCCGGAATGGTCCGATACAGAAAATGGCTTGATTCGGCAGGAAATTATACATAACAGCCATGGGCTGACCTGGTCTATCAACACCCAGGCTCAACCCGCAACAAAATTTGAAAGATCTTGGTAACTTACCCAGACTTTCTTATAAAAAAACAGACAATCAGGAGAGACTTATGAGCACTAAAGTTACCACTTCCAGCCTGATGAAAATGAAGCAGGAGGGAAAAAAAATAACCGCCTTAACCGCCTATGACTATCCTTCTGCCCTCATGGTGGACCGTGCGGGAATTGATCTTATCCTTGTGGGTGATTCCGTGGGCATGGCAGTCCAGGGCTGGGACACCACCTTGCCCGTGACCATGGATGAGATGATTTATCATACAAAACTTGTGACCCGGGCCTGTTCCAGAGCCCTGGTAGTAGGTGACATGCCCTTCATGTCCTACCAGAGCAGTATGGATAAAGCTGTTGAAAACGCCGGACGGTTTTTAAAGGAAGCCGGGGCCACCGCTGTAAAACTTGAAGGCGGAGCGGACGTCTGTCCCGCCATTTCAGCCATGGCAAAGGCGGGAATACCCGTCCAGGCGCACATTGGCCTGACACCCCAGTCCGTGCACCAGATGGGGGGATTCAAGGTGCAGCGGGATGAAGAGCGTTTGCTTAAGGATGCCAAGGATGTTCAGGCAGCCGGGGCTTTCTCCGTGGTTCTGGAAGGCATTCCGGCTTCCATTGCCGAAAAAATCACCCAGGCCCTGACCATTCCCACCATCGGCATTGGTGCCGGCCCCTCCTGCGACGGCCAGATCCTGGTGCTCCATGACATGCTGGGTATGCATGACGGGTTTATACCCAAATTCGTGAAAAAATTTGTGGATATTTCCGCCCTGGCAAACCAGGGGCTTGCTGAATATATTCAAGAGGTTCAGGACGGCAGTTTTCCGTCCCAGGACCATTCATACAAATAGTGTATGAACGAAAAGTTGCCCGGATGCCAAGGGCAAAAAGGGCAACTTTTCGTATATACACCGGTTTTTCATGCAGGCATTATATTTTATGAATACTTCAAAACGTAAATTTTCCGTGATCGGATGTGGCCGGGTGGGTATCTGCCTGGCCACATTTCTTTTTAAAAACAATTATGAACCTGCAGGTTTTTTCAGCAAAAGCAGGACTTCGGCCCAGGCCGCCCGGGCAGCAGCCGGGTGCGGCGCCGTGTTTGATACGGTTGCCGGCTGTGCCCGGGCCGGGGATATTGTTTTTATCACCACCCCCGACGGGATCATCGAGAGTGTTTGCGAGGATCTGGTGCAGCAAAACGCCCTGGGACCGGAAACCATGGTTTTTCACCTGTCAGGTGCCCACTCTTCACAAATTCTTGCCCGGGCACATCAGGCCGGCGCAGGTGTCGGTTCCATTCATCCCCTGCAGTCCTTTGCCCCTTATGAACCGGGCCAGACAAGCCCCTTTGAGGGAATCAATATCTCTGTTGAAGGTGATCCTGATGCCGTTTCCCAGGGCAAGGACATTGCTGCAACCCTTGGCGCCCGGGCCTTTGCCATCCCAACGGAATCCAAAACCCTTTACCATGCCTCGGCTGTGGTGGCCTCCAACTACCTTGTGACCCTGGTAAAGTTTGCCCTGACCCTCCTGATGGAAACAGGACTCCGGGAAGACGTGGCATTTGACATTTTGTCTCCCCTGATCCAGGGCACACTTTCCAATATCGGGGCCAGGGGCTGTACCCGTGCCCTGACAGGCCCTGTGGCCCGGGGGGATCATGAAACAGTCTCCCGGCACCTGGCTGACATTGACGAAAAGATACCGGAATTTTCAGCCCTGTACCGTCTTTTGGGCACCCATACCCTGGATATTGCCGGGGCCGGGGATGGACTGCCTGAAGCGGCAGAACAAATGCTGTCTCTCCTTTTTAAACAAACTTGACATTCAAAGAATTTTTACCAGCTAAATAGCAATCGAGGTTTTACTCTAAGATATTTCGAAGTTATAATTCGAAATATCTTAAGGGACCAAAACGGTGTTGAAATTGATTTTGTGGTTGAAAAAAAAGGCGTACTGTCCCTTGTCGAGGCAAAAACCAAAGAATAAGGACCACGTAAAATTTACATGGTCCTTATAAAATTCTCGCCCCTTAATTCTTCTTTAAATGGCTAAAACACACACTATTTGGGTGCCCAGAAAGGGGCGACGGCTGCTTGCTTAATCTCGACGGTCTCCCAAACATTGCCTTTGACATAGGCCTCGTTGTCCAGCCATTGCCTTTCCAATGCTTCCCGGGATTCAAAATCACAGACAATCATAGAGCCGGCCATTTTTCCTTCGTCGTCGAGAATGGCGGCGGCATAGAGCCAATTGCCGGATTCGTGCATTTTCTTAGCGGTTTCAAGGTGTGCCTCCCTGGCGGCCATTCTTCTTTCCAGGGCATTTTCATCTGTGCCGTCCCGGCCGATTACAATAAACTGCATTTTTTCTCCTTTAATCTAAAGCCCTTTCATTGCCGGAAAAATAACTCTTTCCCCCATGAAGCTGACGGTGATATTTTTTGTTTCATCTCCCCAAATACATTTTTTGGCGCCAAGGGCACCATCGCACGCATCTGGTTCGCCAATAATCCCCACCACCTCTTCATAGCCCATGCCCATCTTGATTTTGTCAAAATTTTCCCGGGTAATTTTTGAACATCCCAGGAAAATTACAGCACATAAGAGTACAATAACCAGCAAATTCTTGAATGTCATATCATACATCCTTTACATTATCATATCAGGACCATATACCTCAATTACCCTTTTCGATCAACAAACCCTCAAGCGTTGCCGGCAATTCATTGACCGGAAAAACATAAACGATGTTGATTTCACACCCGTGATGACTATCGCCTGAACACCAAAACCGACAGGCAGGCATATACCCAGGAGTTTCGTTTAAATTCAACAAACAGCAATCAATTGAAATGGACTGTGGGCGCATACCTTGTGTACTGAAGCCTTGCAGAAGATATGCCAGGATTCAGTACACAAGAACCAGGTTAAAAAGAATACGAAGCGGCTCTATTCACTGGGGAAGAATACAGAGGGATAAAAAAGGAAAAATAGAAGCTATTAAAAGAATAACTTAGACATTAGTTTTCTTTCGCCGGGGGATTTTGACCCGGCCGCGGATGGGGAATTTTAATTTGGCCATCCGGGTCGATAGGGAGTCGAACTATAAAAGTAGTACCTTTCCCTGGCTCAGAGATTACCTCCATTGTGCCATTATGATTCTCAGTAACAATAAAATAAGAAACCGATAAACCGAGTCCGGTACCTAAACCGACGGGTTTGGTTGTATAAAACGGATCAAATATTTTCCTTCGGCTTTTCTCGTCTATACCAATGCCGTTATCTTCCACCTCTATCTGAAGCATGTTAAACTGCTTATTGTGAGATAATCTTAAAATAAATTTAGGTGCATCGGCTTGTTCCTCTCCTGCAAACATAGCATATGCGCCGTTGTTTAAGAGGTTCAATAATACCTGTTGAATTTTCCCTCCTTCACAATGAATCATCGGAAGATTTTCCTCATATTCTTTTTGAATAATGATAGATTTGAAATTGTACTCTTTTTTTAAATCATAATCAGTCCCGGCAAGTTCTATCACTTTGTCAAATAATTCAGCAGGGTGGTAGCTTGAGAACGTAGAATCCCCTTTTCTTACAAAATTTAACATATTATTCACGATGGAAGCCATCCGTATGCCGGAATTTTTTATGGTGACAAGCATTCTGGGAATTTGTCTTGTATCCATGTAATCAGATATGACTCGCATTGTTGTACCTGCTGATTCGGCTGCGGTCAGATTTGCAGGTATAGCCATACTGGTTAACCTGTTTTCCATGACCTTCACGCTTTGAATAACACCTGCCAGCGGATTATTTATTTCATGGGCCATACCGGCCGCCAGCCTGCCTACGGAAAGCATTTTTTCATTCTGAATCATCATCTCTTCCAGGCGGACCTGTTCACTGGTGTCATCAATACGGATTACAGCACCCCTTTCATGGTTTGAAATAAGCGGATAGATGGTCAAATCTTCAAAATCAGCGTGGAGATAAATCGTATTGGATCTTTTTTGACTTTTAAAAACCTGGTTGGATTGAATGCTTTTGGTTATCTCATTCATTTCAGGGTTTAACTGGGGTAAAATATCAGATAATGATTTTCCGATGGTCTTACCGGCCGAAAGTCCAATGTTCTTTTCGGCCGCTGCATTCCATTGTGTAATGTTTTTGAAACTATCAACCCCGATTATTATAGACGGCATGGAATTTATAATATTGGATAAATAATTGCGCAAACGGTGCAATTCGTTTTTTGTTTGTTTTAATTTTGAAATATCTTTGAATACGGTGTCGATACCTTCAGGATTACCTTCATGATCGTAATACATCGCAGTACTTGCGATTACATTAATATGGGTACCATCTTTTTTCTTCATATCGAGTTCAAAATTTTGGATGGCTTGTTGTTCTTTAACCTGTTGCAGAATACTTATGCGCTCCTTGGAATTGGTGTAAAATTTTTCATTAACATTCAATCCCACAAAGTCATAATCCGGTGGATATCCCAAAATCCTGTTTACTGAAGGGCTGACCAATTTGATCTTTCCACTAAAGTCTGCCCTGCAGTATCCGTCTTGAATATTTTCTATGATTCCCCGATATGTTTTCTCGCTTTTTTGCAGTGCAAGTTCCCTGTCCCGGACTCTATATACCATATCATTAAATGCGCGTGTCAGGTCTCCGATTTCATCTTTCATCAGAACGGGAACATGATTGTGGCGGCCTGTATCCTGAAAAAATTTGATCTGCCCTTGCAGGTTTCTGATGGGCTGAATAATATTTTTCCTGGTCGCGATGATGAGAGAAAAAAACAACAGGGTGTTTAAAAAGATAAAGGCAGCCATGATAAGCCCGAGGGTTTTATTCTTGGCAAGAATACAGTCCATTAGCTCAACAGCGTACTCCAGTTCACTGGACACGTAGCGGTACACGTTATTTTGCACCACCCCTACCAGAATATTGAGCAATTCAATATTTTCATACAGTTCCATGGTGGTTGAGCCGCTCTTGATCAAATCTAAAGTCTGCCTGGAAATACCATCAAGATTTTTGATGATTTGCCCGACGCCCTGGATCGCATACCGGCTAGTTTCGTTCTCTGGAGCAGTATTTTTATGAATATGGTCAGAGACCTGGATCAGATTGGCGATCGCTTGAATAATTTTTAATTCAAGGGCCGGGTCGGGTTGTTTTTGAAACAGCATGATATTTCCGGTAATGACGCTGACTTCCCCGGGGATCCCGTTAGCGCGGCTCAAGTTGGATAAAAGCGCTTCATAAGCATGGTTGTCCTTTGTTTTATAATAATACACATAGCTGCATAAGATACTCATTATGAGGATAATAATGATGATAATGGTGTAAAGCCGAATACCGACTGATCTTTTGAATAAACGAGGTATCATTATCAGTTCTTCGTCTTGTGAGGCGTCAGGCTTGAAGGTAGCTTGAATTCGGTAAGGTTCTTTTCCCATCCCGGGATATATTGATGCAGGTCTGACATTGTTACGGGTTGATCTTCAGGCAGCATGGATTTATTGATCAAAACCGGCTCAAGCGTATGGCGGTCCGGCAGTTTTCTACCCAATAGGGCCTGGGCCAGCATTCTGATCTGTACTCTGCCGAGCATTTTTGAGTCAACGCCAACAGTGGCAACCCATGGATTATCAGGATTTTTCAACATTTTTAAAACAGAGTCGGAAATATCAATGCCATACAGACGAATTTCATTTCGCCCTTCACTCATAATTGCATTTGCAGCACCTTTGGCATACTCATCCCATGTCGCAAGTACCGCGTCAATACCATCCTTTGGATAGGATTGAAGAATCTCTTTCACCCTGACTTCCGTATGAAGAACTGTTCCCGGCCCGGCAATCCCGAATCTAGTTATTTCCCGAAGCCCCGGTTCCTCAGCCATAATTTTGTTGTAAACATCAATTCTTTTTTCCATGGGCTCATAGCCGCCAATCCATATGAGAACAAAATCAGCTCTCCCATTGGTGTCGGCAATCATTTCTTTCATGATCATTTCAGCGATAAGTCCATCATCCTGGCTTAACAATGAGACCCCGGGTAATTCAATATCACAGTGGATGGCAACAACAGGAATATCTCTTCTCAAACTTCGTTTCAAGCTGGGTAAAAGCAGGTTCGGCGCACCATGAGAAATCATAATACCGTCAACATTTCTTAAGGTTACATCATCAATCATGAATGGCATGGCGGCTTTGTTGTTTTTTGCATCGAGAATTTCAAGACGAAGCCCGAGGGTTTTGGCTTCCTCTTGGGCTCCCTTAATCAAGCGCTGATTATAGTCTGAGGATGTGTATTCTATGATGAGTGCTACCCATTTATTTTTAAAATCCTGGTCCGGTTTTTCTGCCCATACGTATGTGATCCAGTTCAACAAAAAAAAGCAGACCACAATGCTTCTGAACATAATGACTTTTTTTTGCCCTAACTTGTAAAACATTGAGAGCCTTTGACGAGATACTGAGTTTTTGTGGATTTTATTTTTTGATAATCTCTTCTGGCATTATAAAAGTCAAGATTTTAATGGGTAACTAGATCCTGCGCTTATCCTTAAATACCCCGCCTTAAATACTGTGTTGACTTCAGATACGGGATACAGGGGTTTTACCGTGGAGCAGGCCCAACTGCTTCATTTTTATCACGATACATATCCGCTCATTTCTCGATTCAACAGACTATCAAGCCTTGCCTGAAATCCCAGGGACATCCATACTTAATCACTCGCAATTAAGTATGGATTGGTCCGGAATTCTAAGTTATCTTGGAAACTACTCGCTTGCTGCCTTGTCCAACGGCGGCATCATTTTTGCCATCATCCTTACTATTCTTGGCTTGGTCATCTGGGCCGTCGCTTTGGCTTCATCTGTTTTTGCCGGCTGATAAATGGTGGGCCACCATGATTTTACCGAAGGGTCTGTGGTCAGAAAATCAAAGTTCTCATTGCCATACCTGAGATGGGCGTGCCTAAGCGTATCCTTGTTGTGCTGGTGAAACGGGAAAAAAAGGATATATTTAAAACCGGCCTGGATCATTTCTTTTGAATCGGTTTTAAAAACCTGCCAGGCGTTATTATGATTCCCCATTTTCATACCGATGCTGCAGACATGGACATACTCCCCGGTAATATTATTATCTATAATGATCGTATTTTCATCCACCACGCTCAGGGATTTCAATTTCATGTAATACAAATCGGAAATATAATCTTTTACCATTTTTTTGGTATACCCCTTGGGTGCCTGTTTTAAAATTTCTTCATAAAACTTTTCTCCGGCTTCATTCTCGTAAAGTTTAACAATGGATACACTGTCGCCTTTCCATGGGGTGAGGTCGGTGATGTTCTCCTTTTCCTTATTGGCGGCAAATACTACGCTGGAAAAGATGCTCACAATCAGAAATAGGGAAATGGCCAGTTTTTTTGTCATTTTACGTCTCCTTAAAATAAATTAAAAATTCTGACCCAGAGGGCCAGGCTTAGGGTTAAGCCCAGAGGGCGGTAAGATCAAAAGCTATAACGGACCCCAATACCGAAGGTGCGCGGATCGCCGTAGGTCGCAAGCGACTTCGGACTACCTGCAGTGAAAGAGATGATATATTCTTCATCGGTCAGGTTGTTGCAATAGGCGTATATTTCATACCCCTTGAAGCGATAACCGATCTTGACATCAGCGGTGATATAATCATCCAGCTCACGGAACTCCTCGTTGACACTATCGTAGTAGGGAACCTCACCCTGACTCCTGACATCCCCGCGAGCATAAAACCCGTTGGGGTGAAAGTAAGCCGCACCGATCCGCGCCGAATACGACGGAGTATTCTGGATTGATTCACCGTCCCAAACAACACTGCCATTATCGTAGTCATCGTATTCCGCCTCGATAATGCCGAGCGCTGCTGTTAATTCAATGCAATCGGTCAGGAAATAGGTCAATTCCAGTTCCGCACCCAGGTAATGAGAGCTGTCTGCGTTATCGGTCACCCATGTATCATTTTCGTACCTAC
>JAKSBO010000185.1 GCA_022361095.1 Desulfobacterales bacterium
ACCATTTAAAAAGGAGTTTTTTAAAAGTTTGACCAATGTATCCATCACCTTGCCTGGCATTAACGAGGCAATAGAGAATCTCAACTATCGTCCCGGATCTGTCAAGGACAAGGCCATTCGAGCCGTATCTGCTTATTACGTCTCCGAAGAAAGCGTTTTGGACCTTTCGTCCATTGACGGGGACGGTCTTATCCGTCAGATATGGGATGTCGGGGATGATCCTGCAAAAATAAGATCCAAAAGAAGAAATTTTTCCAGCCTTAAATCCTCCATTAATGCCGATTTGAAAAAGTTGTACGCCAAAGGGCTTAACCCCGAGGATATCACGCTGACCGAGTCAAATGTCTTCGATATGACGGAGGATGCCAAAAGCAGTCTTCTGCAGTCTTTTAGTGATGCCGTAAAAACGGATGGATTTGACCTTACCAAAGCCACTGATGTGCTGAATGCCGTGGCTGAGTTTCTGGATCAAATAAAATCGCCCGATTCAGACCGTGAGGCAACGGATATTCTAGAAGAGATTAAAAAGGTGCTTGACCGCCTTGGTTCCGGGATTTTGGATGAAGAGATAGAAGAGGTGGATGAGGATCTTCTCGACGGCGATATAGAAGAGATAGATGATGATGTAGAAATAGAAGAAATTGAAGATGACGAACTCGAAGAGATCGACGAGATAGATGAAGACCAGGAGATCGAGGAGGTCGAACTTGACGAGGACGAAGCGCTTGAAGAGGTGGATGAGGAGCTTCTCGACGGCGATATAGAAGAGATAGATGATGATGTAGAAATAGAAGATATTGAAGATGACGAACTCGAAGAGGTTGACGAGATAGACGAAGACCAGGAGATCGAAGAGGTCGAACTCGACGAGGACGAAGCGCTTGAGGAGGTGGACGAGGATCTTCTCGACGGCGATATAGAAGAGATAGATGATGATGTAGAGATAGAAGATATTGAAGATGACGAACTCGAAGAGATCGACGAGATAGACGAAGACCAAGAGATCGAAGAGGTCGAACTTGATGAGGATGAAGACCTTGAAGAGCTGGAGGAGATTGACGAGGATACGCAGATAGAAGATGTTGAGCTTGATGATGATGAGTCCCTTGAAGAAATAGAAGATATTGAGCTTGATGAAGATCAGGAGCTGGAAGAGGTAGATTTAGGTGAAGATGAGGATTTAGAAGAGCTTGACGAGCTTGATGAAGAAGAACTTGAAGCGCTTGAGGAATTTAGAAAAGCCCGGGAGCTGGCCGAACAGTTTGACGATTTTCTGGGAGAGCGTGAAAAAAAATTTAATGCGTATATAACGATTCCCGCAGGTACCTATACCATAGGCACACAAAAATCTTTGAAATCAAGTCTGGCGTTACAGCCGTTTGAAATGCCCAAGGTGTATATGGGGAAATATCCGGTAACCAATGCCTTATTTGAAATTTTTATTGAACAGACCGGGTATGTCACCACCGCTGAAAGAAAAGGGATTGGCACCGTTTACCATTCCCGGTATAAAAAACAGGGCGAGAAAGTGATCTGGGGCAAACAGGCCGGCTCTTCCATTGTTAAAGGGGCTTGCTGGTACCAGCCCCTAGGGCCAGGTTCCTCCCTTCACGGCAAAAGAAACCATCCCGTGGTTCAAATCAGTGTGGATGATGCCTTTGCCTATGCCTCATGGATCGGACGGCGTCTGCCCACGGAAGCCGAATGGGAAGCTGCCGCCCGCACAGACATGGCTTTAAAATATCCCTGGGCTGATCAGTTTGATCCAAAGGCATTGAACATTGAATCGTCAGGCCATGCCGACACAAGCCCTGTGGACGATTATGACCATGCTGCCAATGCTTTCGGCATGACCGATATGCTGGGCAATGTCATGGAATGGACCGCCGACACCCAGCCGCCCCCTTTTACCACCCGTAAACCCAAATTGTTCAATGTGGCCAAAGGCGGGGCATGGAATGCCAAGGACTCGGTGACCATCAGTTCCCGGGGCCTGTTCCCTTTAGAGACATCCGCCAATATCATCGGATTTCGATGTGTTTCAGAGCTTTTTCATTAACAGGCCTGGCGATACAGCCCAAACACTGCTAAATGATATAGCCATGTATGAACTTGCGGACGCATATATGGACCATCTGACCATAGAAAAAGGGCTTTCTGCCAACAGCATCACAGCCTATGGCGCAGATTTGTCCTCATACCTTAATTATCTGTCCGGCAACGGGATTGAGGATCTTTGCGACGCCGATACCACTGCTGTTCTGGGGTGGCTGGTTTATCTGACCCGCCATGGGCTGTCAGCCAAATCCAGGGCCAGGCACCTGATTTCCGTCAGGGGGTTTTATAAGTACTTGACATCAGAGAAAATGGTGCCTGTCAACCCGTTGAAAGATATTGATATTCCCAAAACCGGCAAGCATTTGCCGTGTGTCATTTCCATCACCGAGGTGGAAGCGCTTTTGAATGCCTGTGATGCTGCAACGCCCAAAGGGCAAAGAAATCTGGCCATGATGGAAATTATGTACGGGGCAGGGCTCCGGGTCACGGAACTTGTATGTTTAAAGGTGGCTGACGTGAATCTGGAAGCCGGGCTTGTCAGGGTGATGGGCAAAGGCGCCAAAGAGAGAATTGTGCCCATTGGCTCAAAAGCCAAAGAAGCCGCAACGCTTTGGCTGGATCAGGGCCGCCCCATGGCATTAAAGCAACTGTCCAGTGATTTTCTGTTTACAGCAAGGGCAGGCAGGCCCATGACCCGCCAGTCATTTTGGAAAATCATAAAGAAATATGCCCTTGCCGCCGGCATTGCCCGGCCTGTCTCCCCCCATACCCTGCGCCACTCCTTTGCCACCCACCTGATCGAAGGCGGCGCGGACCTGCGGTCGGTCCAGACCATGCTGGGGCATTCCGATATTTCAAGTACCCAGATTTACACCCATATTTCACGGGATTACCTGATTCAAATGCACCATGAATTTCATCCCAGAAAATAATTGCAGAAAAGTTTAAGCCTTGCACATTTGATACCTGGATGATAAATTCCCATCTTTGTTTTAAAATTCCCAGGGGCTTTAAATGTTAGATACCATATTAGATGCGTTGAAAAAAAACAGGCACACCATGCTGGGTATGGCGGACAACCATGCCCCCAAAGCATGGATGATTGCCCGGATGTTTTCCCAGTTGAACCAGCCTTTGGTTGTTGTTTTACCTGACGCAAAAAAAGCTTCGGCCTTTATGGCGGATCTTGAATTTTTTATGTCCGCTCTTCGGCAGCGCATCATCTTTTTTCCGGGCAGCCATTATCCGGGGGCCAAAAACATCTCTTTTCATAAAGAGACATCCGCTTCAAGACTTGCTGCCCTGTTCAGCATTAATGAGACCATCCGGGATCGGTTTCTTCTGGTGACCTATGTGGATCCGCTTTTATCATTTCTAATGCCCCAGGAGGTGATGACAGACAGTTTTGAACTGGTTATGGCCAATGAAGAGATTGACAGGGACCAATTGCTGGAAAATCTTGAAGCAAGCGGATATACCCGGTCCACCCTTGTTGAGGATCCTGGAGAGTATGCGGTCAGGGGTGGTATTGTTGATATTTTTTCCCCGGGACTCAAGCAGCCGGTACGCCTGGAGTTTTTCGGGGATCTTGTGGAGTCCATACGCCATTTTTCTCCCTACACCCAGCGCGGCACAAAGGAGCTTGCTGAAACCATCATTGTTCCGGCCACGGAGGCTGTGATCACAAAACGAAGCCTGCCCCATGTCCAGGCCCGCCTGAGAAAGGCC
>JAKSBO010000893.1 GCA_022361095.1 Desulfobacterales bacterium
CAGGGCAGTATAAACGGCGGCAATAATGGCCACGGCAGCACTGGAAGAGCCGCCAAGGGCGCTTCGGACAGGCGAATTTGATTCAATGTGCAGATGAACCCCATGGGCATTAAAATACTGAAAAACGGCAAACATCAGCCCCATGGGGCCGTCCCATCCTTTGTCATCCATGCTGCGCTCAATGGTGTCAAAGCCCCTGGAAGAGATCCTGATTTGCCCGGGTTTCCACGGCGACAGGTGGATATGGGTGCGCATGTCAAGGGCCAGGTTCAAGGTCACCGGCTTAAGGTCTGCCAATGGCAGATAAAAGGTTGAAATATCCAGGGTACCGCCGAAATCAATGCGGCAGGGCACGGACACGTGTACCTTTTTCTTTTCAAGTATTGGTGCAAGGTTCATATTTCAGATCTCATTTTATGTAAAAACTTCAAACTATTGAAATGCCGGCCGATGTGAAAGGGAATAAAGGATTCAAGTAAGGTTTCTCCCTCCTGGATGGCAATGGGAGAAAACTTAATGCGGTCTGCCCGGGCCATCTCCACGGTGTTAATCCAGGATAATTGCTTCAGGGTACCCTTGGAGACCCAGCATCCCTGGGCACTGCCGCCAAAAGGCCCGGCAGGCTCCTGGACCCCTTGCATATTTCCTTTACACGTTGGGCAGACCACCCGTCCGGCTTTGAAGTCAAACCAGAGCCTGGCAGAATCAACAGCCTCTATCCCTGTGCAGCAGTCATCACACTGGTCAAGCCCGGGGGAAAACCCGGACAACCGCATAAAGCGGATCTGGAACAGCAGGCTGATCACTTCGGTGCGAATGCTCCCGTCATTCACCATATCCAGGGCCGTGTAAAGCAATTCAAAAATCTCAGGCTGTGCCTTTCCCTCTTCCAGCCACTGGGAGACAATCTCCGTCCAGTAGGAGGCATAGGCGGTGTTCACCACATTATACCGGATCCGGGGAAATCCGTTTTCAAGGACTGTCTGGCACAAATTGATCATGGCATCTTTATTTTTTTTGGGAAAGACGCACTGGATATGGTTCACTGAAAACAGATCCATGGCACCTGAAAATCTGCGCACGCTTTTTTTGGCGTTTTTTGCCATCACACTGATTTTCCCTCTATCCCGGGTCAAGAAGGAGATAATCAGGTCATGGTCTCCATATTCAATCTTGCGAAGCAGAATGGCGTCTGTGCTGAAATCGCCCATATTGTTGTCAAATACCGAGCAACATCCTTGTAATTGTGAAATAACAGTAAACGCTGATCAAATCCATGGTGGTCGTAACAAAGGGGCCTGTGGCCACGGCCGGATCAATATTGAGCCGCTGGAAAATCAGCGGCACCGAAGTCCCCACAAAAGCGGCCACAGTCATGGAAGACAAAATTGAACACCCGACAACCATTGACAAGGCCCAGGAAAAGGGTGCGGATATGAAACTGATCTTGGCCACCGCCGCAATCAACGCGCCATAGGTCATACCGAGGATAAATCCCACGCCGAGTTCCCTGGAGATGACCTTGGCAAAATCCCGGATATTCACCCGGCCCGTGGCAATGCCCCGGACCACGATGGTGGCACTTTGGGTACCGATGTTCCCCCCCATGCCCATGATGATAGGTATAAATGCGGCAAGCCCGGTCAATTGTGCCAACGTGGATTCAAACCGGCCGATGATAAAAAAGTTGGCAATGCCGCCAAGGCAGCTTGCAAACAGCCAGGGCAAACGAATCCGGGTACCTTTGAAAATCGACTGCGTCTCAACATAATCTTCTCCCACACCCGCCATTTTCAACATATCTTCGGTGGCGGTCTCGTGCAGGATGTCGATGACGTCATCCACGGTGACAATACCGATAATCCGGTTGTCGTCGTCCACAACCGGTATGGCCAGAAAATCATACCGGGAAACCAGACGGGCCACCACGTCTCTGTCCGTATAAGGCTTGACCGATACGATATCCGTGGCCATAAAGTCTTTCAAGGGTTTATCAGGGGATTCCACAACCAACTGGCGCAGGGAACTGACCCCCACAAGATTGCCATAGCTGTCTATCACATAGATATAGAACGGCATCTCAACATCAAGATACTTGTTCTGCAGCGCTTCGATAACCTCCTTGGCCTTGACATCTTCTTCCAGGGCCACGAAATCCTTAACCATGAGGCTGCCGGCAGTATCCTCGTCATAGCTCATGATCTGCTCGACATTGTAGGACTCTTCCTTTTTCATTTTGGACAGAATCCTGTCGGACAGCTCCTCGTCCAGACATCCGAGCAATTCGGCAGCATCATCCGAGGCCATATGGTCAAAAACCGTCACCAGCTTATCGAAATCCACAACTTTGACAAACTCCACAAAGGTCTTTTCAGGCAGGTGCGAAAACAGCAGCCCGATATCCTCCGGATTGTCCAGCAGGTTGAACAGTTTTTCCCGGTTCAATGGGGTCAGGTGTTCAAAAACAATAGAGAGGTCTGCCATATGGGTTTTTTTTATGATATTGAGCAGCTGTTTGCTGCAGAAACTTGCAC
>JAKSBO010000433.1 GCA_022361095.1 Desulfobacterales bacterium
TCATTTTTTAAATATTTTATGCACTTTGGGGGATAAAGTTTCAACGCATTTGCAATATGCGCTTGCCTTGGCACGACAGGGCTGGTAAATATCAAAAACAAACAGATTAGGCCCCAACCATCAGTTGAAAGTTTATTAGTAATGTTTATCCCTTCACCGTCACCCGCATCCCCGGAAGATACCGGGGCATGGATTTTTCTTTTTGACCAGACCGGATTGGTCATTGACCCTGAAACAGGACAAGTCCCGATCCTTGAACCTTACCGGGCGAAAACCCTGGCCCGCAACGGCCTCTACCCCTTCGGAACTTTGCACGGCACCCCCTGCTGCTGCGGCACCCTGGTTGAGTCTCCGCCGGAATCCGGCCTTTCAATATTCGACCTCAGGGAATTTTACCGCAGTGCAGATGAGGCCTTGCGCCTGGCCGTTGCCTGCGGTCGTTTTATAGCCGACCTGCACACCAACACCCGCTTTTGCGGCAGGTGCGGCACCTTGACTCAAATAATGACAAAGGATCACGGCAGGATCTGCCCGGCCTGCGGCTTTCATGCCTACCCCAGAATCTCCCCTGCCGTGATAATGAGTGTAACCCGGGGCGACGAAATTCTTCTGGCCCGGGGAACCCGATTTCCGAAAAGAGAGATGTTTTCCATTTTAGCAGGCTTTACAGCCCCAGGGGAGACCCTGGAGGAGAGTGTGGCCCGGGAGGTTTACGAAGAAACCCGGATTCGGGTCAAAAATGTCCAATATGTAAAAAGCCAGCCCTGGCCCTTTCCGGACAGCCTGATGATCGGATTCACGGCGGATTATGAGAGTGGTAAAATAAAAATTGATCCCAAGGAAATTATAGAGGCGAAATGGTTCAAGGTAAACCGGCTCCCCTCGATTCCGGACCGATATACCCTGTCGGGCCAGCTCATCAGGGCTTTTAAAACAAAACTAAACACATAAAGAAAATCGGCCAACGCATTAATTTATAAGTATTTTGGTTGTATATTAAGGACATAGCCAATACAATAAAGGGTATATCCATTCACAAAATACAGGATTTGAAAATAAGGAATTAGGCTATGCACCACTCATGCTTAGTTGTCGATGATTCAAAACCAATGCGAACCGCCATCAGACGAACGATTCTCAGAACGGGGGTTAATGATTTAAAAATTATTGAGGCCAAAGACGGCAAAGAAGCGCTGTGTTTAATTGAAAGCACGCCCATTGATTTGATTATCACTGACTATAATATGCCTCAAATGGATGGTCTGGAGTTCATCACCATCTTGAAAGGCAAAACCGGTTACAAAGATATACCTGTGCTTCTCATGACAGGTGAAATTAATGAGACCAGACTGGATAAGTTTAAACATATAGGGATTGCGGCCCATATTCCAAAAGATATCACCCCGGAAGCACTCAAACCGATACTCTCCTCTGCACTGAACAAATCCGGATAGGGCCATGGGCGGACCTGAATACCCATGGCCGCTGTTTTCCTGGCTACATCACCGCCCTGTTGAGCAACAGGTGGCATATAATACTTAAAGCATAGCCCAGGGCAATCACCGGGGTCCATTTCAGGTGTCCTCCGAAGGTGTATGTGCCCCGGGCAGCGCCCATGAGCGCCACGCCGGCCGCAGAGCCGATGGCCAGCATGCTTCCGCCGGTACCGGCTGTCAGGGTCACCAGAAGCCATTGGCCGTGGGACATGGACGGATCCATGGTAAGAACGGCAAACATCACCGGAATATTATCTAAAATGGCCGACAGAACCCCCACAAGGGTGTTGGCCCAGGTGGCTCCCAGATCCAGGTACATAAACTGGGAAATCATTGCAAGATATCCGAACTGGGCCAGCCCGCCCACACAAAGAATAATCCCATAGAAAAACAGCAGGGTATCCCATTCGGCCCGGGAGATCTTTTTCATGATGTCAAAAGAGTTCCCCTCATGGGGATGGACGCATTCGATTTCACGGGCCCCGAGAATGGGGTCGTATAGATTCTCCCGGTTCTCATGACGCTTGATATGATAAGAAAATATCCCAAGATATCCAAGGCCGAACATCATACCGGCCGCCGGGGGCAGATGCAGTGTATTGTGGAAACATATGGCCGTTACAATGGTTGCGCCAAACAGCCCCATAATAACCCAGGCTCCGTACTTCATGGAGACGGATTCTTCCAGGGCCTCGGGAACATCCTTGTCCACAAACAGGCTCATGACCACAGCCGGCACCAGCCAATTCACCACTGAAGGGATAAATATGGCAAAAAATTCGGCAAACGCCACCTTGCCCTTCTGCCAGACCATCAGGGTGGTAATATCCCCGAACGGCGAAAACGCACCACCGGCATTGGCCGCCACCACAATATTGATACAGGCAAGGCTGATAAACTTTTTATTGCTTCCGCCCACTGCCATGGCCACGGCCCCCATCAGCAATGCCGTTGTCAGATTGTCCGCTATGGGGGAGATGAAAAAGGCAAGAATCCCGGTAATCCAGAAAATTTTCCTCAGGGAAAAGCCCCGGGAAACCAATACCGCACGCAGCCGCTGGAAAACATTGCGTTCTTCCATGGCATTGATGTAGGTCATGGCCGCCAGCAAAAACAAAAACAGTTCCGCATATTCAATCAGGCTGTGCTTGATGGCATCATGGGCGGTGTGGGTATCCCCGATACCGGTATAGGCCAGCGAAACCAGAACCCATATTACCCCGGCAGCCAACAGCACGGGTTTGCTCTTTCTTAAATGGATATTATTTTCCAGTGGAACCAAGGAATAAGCCAGGGTAAAAAAGATAACCGCAATATATCCGTATGCGGTATTTGCCAATCCCGGACCCGCAGCATGGGAGACCTCAGCCTGGGCAAAAGCCATAACCGGAAGCATCAGCAATCCGATGGTAAGAACTATCAATTTAATTACATTTTTCATATACGTCACCGTCTCTATTTAATTGGGTTGCCCCATTGTTTGTAACTCAATGATCCGGTTTTTGTTAATTTGCCCAACTTCGGCGTTGGAAACAATTTTTAATCCTCAAAATATATTGTATATTCCTCCGGTTAAAAATTGTTTCCGCCTTGAATTTGAACAAATGCCCTGAAAACCGGGTTATCGAGTGTTAAGGACATGGTATTCATGCCAA
>JAKSBO010000250.1 GCA_022361095.1 Desulfobacterales bacterium
AGCCGGTGTCAAGCGTCTCGCCACGCGGAATCACAGTGTCTAGCTACCGAGTTCCGGTGTCCAGGCGTTCTGGCGTCTTGCCGCTGCCGTGACGGCTTCGATCGAGCGGTAGTCGGCCGTATTGACCATCCGGTCGCGGGCAAGCGTTAGCGTCCTTGCCTCAGCCGTCGCCCGAACGGTCTCGTCGGTGATCCATTCCAGGTCGATATTGTGGGCGAGACCCAGAATGCGGCGGATCATTTTCCCCCAGGCACTGCTCAATATGCTGCCACCTTGGGGAAATCTGTTGATCGAGCTTTTGAAATCCACTGCGCTGGTGGCATTAATCTCCGTTGCGGATTTGATGTTTGAAGCCAAGCAGATTAACTCTGCAACATTTCTCTCTGCCCAGGCGTTTGGTACGGCGTTACTTATCTATTATATAATAGCCAGGGGCATATTGACACCTGGCATGCGAAAGCTTGAAAGCAAACTGTCACAAAAATTAAGCAGGGAGTAAAATAGATGTTTGATTGGAAATGGAGTTTTGTTGTAGAAATTTTGCCGCGACTTTTCGAAGCAACGCTTAAGACCCTGCTTGCAGCCGGATTTGGCTATGTTATTGCTCTGATTGTCGGACTGTTTTTGGCATTGGCTCAGCGGACGCCGTATCGGATAATCACTTACGCGATACGTGAGTTTGTTGAGTTTATCAGATCTACCCCGCTGGTTCTTCAAGTATTTTTTGTCTTTTATGTCGGCCCGCAATTCGGGATTCGGCTGTCCCCTTGGACCGCGGGGATGATCGCCATCGGCATGCACTATGCCGCATACCTTTCAGAGGTCTACCGGGCCGGGATGGACAGTGTTGCCAAAGGCCAGTGGGAAGCCTGTATTGCACTTAATTTCAGTACCTTTAGAACCTATTATAAAATCATTATCCCTCAAGCACTTCCTACCGTAATTCCAGGGTTCGGGAATTATCTTGTGGCCATATTAAAAGATACCCCCATGCTTTCGGTGATCGGCGTGACTGAATTATTCCATGCCGCGACCTCCATCGGAGCGGAGACCTACCGGTTTTTAGAACCCTATACAATGGTAGGTGTAATTTTTTTAATCATTTCGCTGCCACTGGCACTGTTGATCAGACGTTTTGAAGACTGGATCCGTGCATCCCTCGGCATGAAAAAGCTTTACACAAAGGATTAATAAAAAATGAGCCTTAAAGATTTCCCATTGCAACTTCCGGATGAAGACACACCGATGATCCGGTTTAATAAAGTAACCAAACGATATGGCAAACTGACGGTATTGGACGCTTTGGATCTGGATGTTAAACCCAATGAGATGGTTTCCATTATCGGTCCGTCCGGTTCGGGAAAAACAACGGTTCTGCGCATGCTGATGACTTTGGAACTGATCAATGAAGGCGTTATTTATATCGAAGGCAAACCGTTGACCCATATGGAAAAAAACGGGAAACTGGTCCGGGCGAGCAAGTCTCATATTCGTAGTATGCGTTCGGATATTGGAATGGTTTTCCAGCAGTTTAATCTTTTCCCGCACATGCGGGCCCTTGAAAATTGCATGGAGGCCCCGGTACAGGTATTGGGAATGAGCCGTGAGGAAGCAGAACACCGTTCGGTTGAACTGCTGAAGATGGTAGGACTTGAAGATAAAATAAATGAATATCCGGCCAGGTTGTCAGGTGGCCAGCAGCAGCGTGTTGCCATTGCACGGGCCCTTGCCATGCGTCCGAAAATCATGCTGTTTGACGAGGTGACATCGGCATTGGATCCGGAAGTAATCGGTGAAGTCACCCAAGTGATCCGAGACTTGAATGACAGGCATAACCTGACCATGTTGATGGTGACACACCAGATGGGATTTGCGCGGGAGATATCAGACCGTGTCTGTTTTTTCTATGAGGGAAAAATCGCAGAGCAGGGTCGGCCGGAGCAATTGTTTGACAACCCGCAGAATCCGAGGACACAGGCATTCCTAAGTGCCGTCAATGATGCGGATTAACCCATAACCCCGTGTGAGCCATCACCACGGGGTTATAACAGGAAGTTAAATTTTAAAATTTCAAGGATATGGAATTTTTTTTTCTCGATTTTAATGTTCTAAATAGTGAGTGGGTGTAATAAATAATGAGTAAAACTACAGGAGGAGTTGAAATGTCAAATGAAAACAGATACCTGACGCTTCTATCAGATGAAGATGTCAAAAATGTCCATCAAGCAGCACTTCAGGTGCTCGAAGAGGTCGGGCTCTGGCTGCCCAACACCGAAGCCCTTGAAATCCTGGAACAAGGCGGTGCAAATGTAGACCATGAAAAACAGGTCGCAAAATATCCGGCAGCCATGGTGGAAAAGGCCATTGCATCTTTTCCAAATCGTTTTACCTGGCATGCGAGAAACCCGGAAAACTCCATTGAGATCGGTGAAGGCAATACCTATTTTTCAATGCCGGACTCGGCATTGAATATCATTGATCGCAACGGCAACCGCAGACCTGGTGTTATTAAGGATGGAGAAGACATCTGCCGGCTTTGTGATGCATTGCCCAACATGGCTGTGGCATCCACAGGAATCAACCCGCCGGATATGCCGGGTGGCCTTCTGGAGGCATGGCACACAAGAACCATGTTCTCCTGCTCCAGCAAGGCTGTTTTCGGCGTCAGCCGGGAAGTCGACATGGTGCTTGAAATGGCACAGATTGTTGCAGACACCTGCGATCATCTTCCCAAAGGTGTCCTTCCCTTAGTGGCCATCATGAACCCGTTCAGCCCTCTTCATAATGAAGAAGACCAGTTGTCCGGCATGATTAAATATGCCAGAAAGGGCGTACCCGTTTCCATATCACCGGAAGTTCAGGCCGGGGCCACAGGTCCTGCCACCATCGCCGGATCCCTTGCCCAGCAGACCGCCGAATTCTTAGGCCATGCAGTCCTGGTTCAATGCGTTAATCCGGGGCTTGGTGTGATATACGGCACTGTTTCAAGTGCGTTTGATATGAAAACACTGATATTGCCCTATGGTTCCCCGGAAGCGGATATCCTAGCTGTGGGAACGGTTCAGATGGCAAGATATTACGGTGTTCCGGCCAGAAACACCGGTGGGTCTTCAGACTCCAACCGCCTGGATATGCAGGCCGGGGCAGAAGCCATGATGAGCAGCCTGATTGCCATTCTGGCAGGTGCCAGCTTTGTACTCCACGGGGCGGGTGAACTGGAAAATACAATGGCGGTGAGCTATGAAAAGATACTGGTGGATGACGACATTATCAATATGGCCAGACGGTTTGCCCGGGGTATGACGGTGGATACTGACAACTTGGCCGTTGACGTGATAAAAGAAGTGGGCTGCGGTCCGCATGGACAATTCCTCCAGCATCCCCATACATTCAAGCATTTTAGAACGGAACAGTTTATGCCGGACTTTTTTGTCCGTGATGCCTATTCAAAATGGGAGGACAAAGGCAACAAAGGTGTTGAAGAGCGGGCCGCAGACCGCGTTGCCCATCTTCTGGAAACCCATGAGCCGGTTCCGCTGCCGGAAGACGCTCAAAAAGCCATAGACGAAATCTACCTTGCCGCCCAGAAAAAGGCCACAGAATAGGACGAAAAAATGAATCAAACATTAGTTCAATTTGACCACCAGACAGGCGAAAACGGACGCCCCTTCTCCTCTGAAGAGCTTGCCGGCCGTCTGTCACGGCTTCATGGGCTGATGGATCGGGACGGGCTGGATGCACTGATCGTATTCAGCCCGGAAAACATCTATTATCTGACCGGGTTGAACCACTTTGGATTTTTCTCCCCACACATCCTGGTGGTTCCCCGGGAAGGCAGGCTGAACCTTGTCACCCGTACCATGGAGTCTGCCACCATTGAAGCCCAGTTAAAAAATGTGGTTTTCCACGGGCATACCGATGATGAAACACCGGGAGAAAAAGCCGTGCAGGTGCTGAAAAAAATGCACCTGTCATCGGCCAGGCTGGGAATTGAAAAACATTCTCTTTTTTCTCCCATCCAGATGTGGGAAACCTTGAAAAACAGTTTTCCTGATGCAGCCTGGTCTGATGGGTCCTATCTGATAGACAGGCTTCGAATGATCAAGTCGAAAACAGAGATCAATTTTATAAAGGAAGCGTCCCGGATTTCGACAAAAATGATGCAG
>JAKSBO010000391.1 GCA_022361095.1 Desulfobacterales bacterium
CCTCCTTTTTGTCTAGAACAGAGCCGGCTGTGGAGGTCAGGCAGTAAAGAAAAAAAGTGGGGGCGTAAGCCTGATCCAGTATAATTTTCACCGTGTAATCATCCACCTTGGTGATGGTTTGGGTCACGTTTTCAGGTGTAAATCCAAACTGGGTGAGAATAAAGGCAGGCGATTTGTCAAGCCGCACAACGCGGTGAAGGGAAAAAACGACATCGTCCGCCGTCAGCGTGTTGCCCGATGCAAAAAAGACCCCTTTCCTGATTTTAAATGTGTATGTCAAACCGTCATCTGAGATATCCCAGCTTTCAGCAATGCCCGGATATATCTCACTGACATGATCGACATCATAGTTAATCAGGCGGTCGTATGCGTTGGCGGCATATTCGGCATTGGCAAATTCAAAAATTTCAGCCGGATCCAGGGAGATAATCTCATCAATACTAAACGCCATGACAAGGGTATCTTTTGGGGTGGACGCCTGGACGGTCTGTATCAGCAATACAAGCAGTACAACAACAAACAGGAGAAGCTTTTTCACGTTTTCCTCCCTTAAATATTTTTTCCAAGGGACGTCCCCTCGGATCTTAAGTCCCGGCAGGCCTGCATGATCCGGTCGGCCATGCTCCGCTCCGCTTTTTTGCCCCAGGAGCGGGGATCATACACTTTTTTGTTGCCCACTTCCCCTTCGATTTTAAGCACACCATCATAATTTTTCATCATATGGTCTGCCACGGGCCGGGTATATGCGTACTGGGTGTCGGTGTCCACATTCATTTTAATCACCCCGTAATCAAGGGACTCGTGGATATCCTTTAATTCGGAACCGGAGCCGCCATGAAACACCAGATCCAGCCCGGTTTCATCACCAAGCGCTTTGGCCACGGCGTCCTGGCCCTCTTTCAGGATTTCGGGTTTGAGCACAACATTACCCGGCTTGTACACCCCATGCACATTACCAAAGGTGGCGGCTAAAAGAAACCGTCCCATGGCACCTAATTCCCTGGCGGCCAGCACCATGTCTTCGGGGGTTGTATACAGTTTCTCTTTTTCCACGCCGGACGTATCATGGCCGTCTTCCTCGCCGCCGACCACGCCGGTTTCAATTTCCAGAATCAGGTCGTTGGCCACGCAAAGCGCCATGATTTTCTTTGATGCCTGGATATTCTCGTCCATGGGCAAAGCCGATCCGTCATACATGTGGGAACTGAACAGATTGGGCAACCCCTTGGCACGGCGGTTTGCGGTCTCCTGAATCAGGGGCATTAAAAAAGAATCCACATATTCAGGGTGGCAGTGATCCGTATGCAGGGCAATATTGACATCGTAATAGGCGGCCATGGCGTGGGCAAATTCCGCCAGGGCAATGGCCCCTTTATACGATTCGCCCACACCCAGGCCCGAGGCAAAACTGCCGCCGCCTGTGGAGACCTGAATAATGCCGTCGCTGCCGGCTTCTTTAAATGCCAGAAGGGCGGCATTAATGGTTTCGCTTGATGTGGTGTTAATTGCCGGATAGGCAAACTTGTTTTGTTTGGCGTTGTCCAGCATCCTGCAATATTGCTGA
>JAKSBO010000926.1 GCA_022361095.1 Desulfobacterales bacterium
CAAAACACTCCAGGCCGTATTGGTCAACTCATGAATCATCTCCTTTTTTCTATCCATCACACTGCGTTCAAACATTGGAATAATAATTGCGTAAAACGAAACAATAAACATGACGATGCTCACGACACCCAACACCGTTGACACGACGATACCCGATGTAAACTTTTCGCTGTTTTCTTCCTCTAGGTTATTGTATATCAACGTCATTAGCTTCTTGTGTATCAATGTCATTCGCTTAACCCCATTGTTGCAGAAGTCATGAAGATTAGTATCTCAAGGCATCAAAATTTCATTTTACCGTTTATGCTGTGCCGGGTACACGGACCCACCAACATACACATTCGACAAGAGTTGAACCACCGAACATATCTTCTTAATATAACAATTCATATGTTACGGGTAAATATATTTTTCCACTTCAAAATACCGGCCATCTTCGGCCGGGCGCAAGATACCCAAGAGCTACTGATATTATATATGTCCTGCCCGAAGCAGGACTGAGGCCGATTTTGAGCTTTTGGCTATCTTTTTTAATTTTGATTGTCAAATCAAGGCATTGTTTTAATAGGACAAAGCTGCGGCCTCAAAAGTAAAAAAGTAAATTATAATGAATAGTGCTTGCATTCATTAAAAGAAAGAGGTAGAGATTTTTATCTGGATATTGTTGAGGCAGTGGACCATTTTTCTAACCAAAGTACTTTATTTTAACCCAAGCACACTAAAGTGTATATTGGGAGATCTAAACGAAAGATCGGTAGGGTAGGAAAGGAGAAGGAGATTAAAAGATGGTAGCGCACAATGAAAAACCGTATTACGAACAACGAAAGAAAGCAAGCGAATTCAAAACTCGAGCTGAGTACCTTGATCATGAACTGACTATTATGAAATTTCGTCGCTGGCGGGTCAACCTACCCTTCCGGGATTACAGTATCGAAATTGAGGATGTTGTGCCGGCCCTCGCCGCCACCATTGGAAAGGTTGTAATGGTAACCGCCATGGTAGCCGCCTTTGCGGACCAGTACGCGCTTTCACCGGCATTTATTGCAGAAAACGTCCGGTATGAAATGCTGATCGCAGGGGCAGTCTTTGTCCTGCTTTTTTCGGCATTCCTTAATCCGAATTCAAACCTTGCGGGCACCCACGGCCCTATGATCCCCATCATCCCGATTGTCGCGGCAGCCGGCGGACACCCCCTGGCTCTGGGCATCTTGATCGGTTTATTCGGCCTGATTCTGGCCATCACAAAGGGCGGTTCCAAACTGATGAATCTAACCGGAATCGGAGTCCGCGGAGGCCTTTTGATCTATTTGGGGGCTGTTGGGCTTATAGGCCAGATCGGTAAACTTGGAAAATGGGGAGCATCAGGCGGCATCGGCACCGTTTCTTTTGCGGTTATCGGCGTAACAGTGCTTGTATATGCCTACCTGGCGCGTGTTCAGAAACGCTGGTTGGCCATCCCGCTCTGTTCCGCCATTGCAGGTATCCTCGCATTCACAATGGGGGCGGATTTCACATTTTCCACCCCGCCGGGACTTCCCCATTTTGATCCCATGTGGTGGTGGGGTACCGATACAGGGTGGAAGATGGGACTTCCCAATCTTGGCCATTTTATCGCCGTTATTCCGTTCTCTATCCTGGCCGTTGCCATGTGGTCGCCCGATTACCTTGGACACCGTGTATTCCAGGAACTCAACTACCCGAAAGAAGCCAAAGCCGTCCTTATGGACGTGGACGATACCATGATGGTGGCATCGGTTCGCCAGGCCATCGGCTCCTGCCTTGGCGGCGGCAATATCGCCTCCTCCTGGGGTACATACATGATTCCCGCAGCCATTGCCAAGCGCCCTATTCCCGGCGGTGCGATTCTCACCGGCATCTTCTGCGTGGTAGCAGGCATACTCGGCTATCCCATGGACCTTGCCATGTGGGAACCTGTTCTGCGGGTGGCCCTTATTGTCGGCGTATTCCTGCCACTCCTTGAAGCAGGGATGCAGATGGTCAGCAACCATAAGGATTCCCAAAGCGCCGGAACCTGTATCTTTGCCTGCGCCTTTGTAAATCCGGTGTTTGGATGGGCTGCTGCCATGCTCTTGGATAACCTGGGGCTAATCGGTGATACCGAGCGGGCCAAAACCCTCTCCTGGAATGAAAAACTGATTATTCCGGGTGCCATGTTTATCGTTTGCGTCGTTTCCCTTGGGCTGGTGGGCCAGCTTCCCGGGATACCCGGCATTTTTTAGAAACGAACTGTAGCCTATTCAGCGAGACAGTTATTTCAAACGCCCGCCAATGCTCGGCATTGGCGGGCTTTATGTATTGGAAACAACACCAAGCCGCCTTTATTAAAACCGGTTCATTAAATTGCGATTACCGCTGTTTCGGCTTATTTACGCATTCCTCGCGATAGGGATTAACAGTCATAACAGGACAACATGCCGTTTTTACGACTCTTTCTGCAACACTGCCAAATACGATTCGATTAAAACCTTTATATCCATGCGTACCCATAATGATAAGCTGCGCGTCCGCCCAGTCAGCATAATTTATAATTGCCTCTGCAATATCACCGGAGATGACTTGCCCATTCACAGTTGACACGCCCAAAGCATAGAGCTCCTCCTTATGCTTTTCTATAAAGGCGTCCATTCGTTCTTTAGCGGCATTAACCAAATCGTCTCTCATTGCCGGCAGATTCGCCGGCGGTGTAAAAAATGCGGTATAATCTTCAAATTTTTGAACGACAAAGATAAAGTCAAGATATGCTGAAAATTTTCCGGCAATACACGCTGCAGCCCTGACAATCGTTTCTGTATTATCGGAAAAATCAATTGGGGTTACAATACGTTTGATCTCTCTCATAAGCAACTCCTTGTCTTTAGGGTTGAAGACTCATTTTAATGACCGTCGCTTTTTTAAAGACCATGGCTGACCCGACAGATCACCTACCAGGCTTCATTCCATAGCCAAGGTTAAAAAATCTGAGCAACTTCCCAAACTTTTTCATAAAAGATCCAAATACAGTATACAGGGTTTAAGGCAGGCAATCTATATCGGATATAAAATCGGTGAAAAACTGATTTTGTTTTGGCAGACTTTGAAAAACCGTCTTTTATATGATAACTATTTCCCGTTAAAAGCAGCTCAGGGTTCCCGTTGAAAAACACTGTTCAAGGATACGGCAATGAAACTTGAAGACCATGTGAAGCGAACCGAAGAACTTTTTGGTATACCAGGCAAAGATATACACCAATGGCTTGATGGCTTTTTTGATACCACCTCATTTGAAAGGCTGCTTGCAGGGCAAGGCCCGGCTAATTATGATCCCTATTCCCATAGAAAATTTCGTCATTGCATTGAAGGCTTGGAAGAAGCGTATGAAAAATTTGAGGGCAAATATTCCAGGGAAGAGATTAAAAATGTATTTGAGACACACGTAAAAGATGACTACAGAGGTTATCTTCCCAAAAGAGAAGACTTTGAAAACGGCACGTTCACAGAGAAATATCACGATGCCGCAGAAGCTGAAGATAAAAAAATATTGAGCTTTGAAGAGCTTTCCGACTATTTCCAAGGCAAATCCTACAAGTATCAAAAGGAGAAAAGCGAGAAATTTTTCGACAGCTTTGGCAGCCGCATTGTGCTGCCGACTATATTGGCGATCATCCTCTTTATCAGTTATATATTTTTTTACGTGGTTCCCCTGTTTGAAGACAACATGCTGAACCAGAAAAAACTGATGGTAAAAGAGCTGACAGCTACAGCCGCAAGCGTAATTACACACTATCAGGAATTAGAAGAAAAAGGTGTGCTTACCCCCCAAGAGGCCAAGCAGCGGACCATAGATGAAATAAAAACCATGCGCTATGGCAGCGAAAATAAAAATTACTTCTTTGTCATTGACATGACCCCTAGAATGATACTGCACCCCTACCGTCCGGAGTTGACAGGCAAGGATTTGAGCAACTACACAGACGAAGAAAATAAAAGCGGCAAAAAACTGTTTGTTGAATCCGTTCGCATTGTAGAATCCAATGGAGAGGGATATTTAAGATATCATTGGCAATTAAAAGATAACCCCGGCAAAACCGGTGAAAAGCTGTCATATGTAAAAGGGATTCCCCACAGAGACTGGATTGTTGGTACAGGGATATACATCCATGATATTGCCGAAGAAAAAGAGGCGTTGCAACTGCATATTTTCCAGATCGTCGGCATTACGGTTGACGGATTATTTATGCTGCTGGCCTACTTTCTTTTACAAAGTAAGCGCATCGAAAATGACCGTAAAAGGGCAGAGGCGGGTTTAAAAGAGGTTAAAGACCGCTATCGGGCACTGGTCGAGTCTTCCAATGAGGGTTACCTGCTGGCCATGGACGGCAGAGTTGTATACTCCAATTTCAAGTTGCAGCAAATATTAGGATTTACAAACACTGAGCTGCATAAACCCGATATCTGGGAAATTATATTTCCTGATGTGGAAAACAACAGCGGATTGAAAAAACATTTGAGCAGTGTATTCAAAAACGACGCTGATTCCGGAGAGTTTGAAGCGGTAGCTGCGGATTCTGTGGGCAACTGTATTGATGTTATCGTTACAACCTCCCGCATATTTTTATCTGAAAAACACGGGCATGTTATCTCTTTGCGCCCCATTGTTCGAAAAAACTATATCGGGGTCGAAAGCACCACAAGTATTCCCACCGATTACAAACCGATCCATTCCTCGCTTATTAAAGAAATCAAGGAGAGCAATAGAATCGGCCATGTTGTTCAAAACATGAACAAACTTCCCGGTATTATAAGGGAAATGATTGACACCGGTGCCAAGCCAAAAGCGTTGTGTATGGTAATCGGCACAACCTATGATGAAGTTATCGTTCGATGTATCGAACTGTCAATAGATGAAATCGGCCAACCACCGGTTGCTTTTGCATTTCTATCCCTTGGCAGCAATGCAAGGCATGAGATGACCATGTTTTCAGACCAGGATAACGCAATAATCTTTGAAGATAACACACAGACAGCTTCGGACATAATAAGGGCATATTTCCTCAAGCTTGGAGACAAGATATGCACCAAGCTCAATGCGTCCGGTTATCATTTTTGTTCGGCGGGTATTATGGCGTTACACCCCAAATGGTGTCTTTCTCAAAAAGAGTGGCACAAAAAATTGAATAATATCATAAATGATCCAACGCCTGACGGGTTCCTTGAGTTCAATGTATTCTTTGACCTGAAATGTACTTACGGCAATATTGATTTGGCAAACTCAATACATTCACAAATTCAATCGTTAATTAAGCAGAATCCTTTATTTATCAGCTACTACGCAAAGAATGCGTTAACACAGAAAATGCCTGTCAATGTTTTTGGACAGTTAAAAACTGCACGGCAGGATGGCGCAAGAACCTTAAATCTTAAAGAGGCACTGCGTCCGATTGAGATTTTCTCAAGAATTTATGCCTTAAAACATGCCATTGTTACCCCAAACACAATTAACAGACTGAATGAGATTAGAGACAAAGGCGAAATATCCGAATCATTCCATAAAGAGACCGTCTATATATTTAACCATATATGGCGACTGAGGTTTTTCAATCAAATATTTAAACATACCGGTCTGCACAAAGTGGATGATGAGTTAGACATTGAAGGACTCAATGATATAGAAGCCGAACATCTAAAAGAAGTTGTTTCCAGGATTTCCACGCTTAAAAGAAAAATAAGTCTTGATTTTATTGAAAGCGTTCCCTCGGAGAAGATATAACGGCCATGACCTGATGGACACAATAAACGATGAAAAACAGTTTAACCACGGAAATTACAGAAATCCATCTTCAGTGTTTTCTATCCTTTCCGTGGTTAAATTTTCATATACAAAAGAGTTGGAAACTATCTTCCTTTAAATTCCAAATTCAGCTTTGTCTGCATATCAGAGATCAGGGAATAAACATTTTTCAAGGTTGATTTCTCAATTTCGGTTAAACTTTTAATATCAATGGTATTGTCAGGTTTTCTGAATTCTTTTAGCGCATTGGTTTGGGTATGAAAACGCAAGCCCATTAAAAAATTGTAGGCTTGTTTTAATTCCCCATACATGGATTTTTGAATCACGTTTTGATCTAATAATTGTTCAAGTCTTTGCAAGGTATTTGTTTCGGCAATTTTGCGTTGCAGGGAAAAAACTTTAATA
>JAKSBO010001140.1 GCA_022361095.1 Desulfobacterales bacterium
CTGTTTCTTTAATGCTGCCAAGGTGTTGGGGTGAGAATTTGCCCAGATGCAAGGCGCAGAAAGATTTACAACCGGAGCATGCTAAAGTATGTGAGGATTTTAAATTTTTCTGCAACGCCGCAAATGGGTGAATTCTCGCCCAAACATTATTTTGTTTTCCAGTCTTCGAATCTTACCCAGATTACCGCACCCAACTCAACACCTTTGTCCTGCCCATCGGCTTTAAGGGTGAAATCCGCTTCATTGAGTGCTGCAAATCCCCACCAGCCCGATTTGGGTGCAGCATAGGTGAATACGCCGTTGCCATCCGCCTTGATGGTCTGGGTCACCATATAATCAGTCGGCGCCTGGGATTTTTTCTCTTCGTTATAATATTCCACCTCAACTTCTGCGTAAGGAACCGCTTTGCCGCCCAGCTTCACGATGCCCTGGAATACATTGCCGGCATATTGTGCAAAGGGCTTGGACAATGGAACGATTTCCGTTTTGAGCCCGATCTCCCGGTCCCATCCTTCGTCATCACCGAAAGCCGTTACTACGGTTTTGGTATAATGAATGATAAAACAATCTTCGGCAGGTTCCCAATAGGGTTTCGGTTCCATGTAGAACATATAAACACCGGGTCTTTTGATTTTGTAATCTGTTGTCCAGGCGGTATGTTCCATAACCTTTGCCTGTTTCAATGTCCCCAGAAGATCCTGTGCTTCACCATTGGCCAGCACGGTAAACACTTTGGGTTTGACAAGTTCCATGCCGATGCCTTCAAAGGGGTGGGAAAAAGAGGCTGTGATATGAACGGTACGGTCGTCATCGGGCATAACCATGTTGTCCGAAGGAATAACCATCCCGTAGTGTGCCTGGACACTTACGGCAGAGAACATAAGAACAAGAAACATGAGGCCTGATGTGATCAGTGATTTTTTCATCATTTTTTTCTCCTGTGAATTCTTTAAAATTACGCAAATAGCCCTACCAGCTTAAATTACAACCTTCTTGGCCGGGTCCGAAAAAAATAATGAAATTTAATTTGAACCACAGGCTTCGTGCCTGTATTTCGATTTTTTTTATCTTAAAAAAAGGATTGAATCAATATTTTTTTATATCAAAGTACCCATAAGTTGCTAAGTTTCTTTCATGTTTTGTTGTGGCGCGAGCCTGGGCCTTGATAAACCAGGCCAGCCCATGGCCGTTATTAAAATGGTATTTTTCAATAAAGTGTTAGTTCAGCAGGCGGGGCAGTTACAGCACGTCTCTTTTGGTCCAAAAAGATCAACGGTAAAATAGCCGTTGCAGACCCCCAAGGGCCAAAGAATTGAGTACACCTGGTCTTAGGAAAACCGTTATATCAGGTTCAAATATGTGCTTTAGCAAGAGTATGGTCACCCTTGCCATAATTGTCACCTTGATCTGGTCATCTGCATATTGACCTAAATCATACAGAATAAATTCAAAATCCGGGATATAGCTGGAAAGCTTGTCCACGGGTCCGTCAAAAAGCAATGCAAAATGTTTATCTGGTGATTATAGCGTTTTTAATTATAGGTGTATGAATAAGGCGTTTCCTCGTGACTGATGCTCCACAGTGTTTCCAGGGACCCTGAGGCGGCTTTAATTCCGGCATGTTCGGCGGCCAGGGAAAACAGGTCCGCTTCAGAGGTGTCGCTGTCCATATAATCGGCCAGACTGGTGCTGTTTGCCTTTTCCTGGAGGTAGTCGGCAAAATCCAGGATTTCATTGCTTGCAGTTAATGCCGTGAATGCCTGGGTGAATTCACCATTTGCATTTAACGCTTCTTCAAGTTTATCACTGCCTGTAAAGCTGTTTTCAACCTTTATCTCATTATCATTGCCCAAAGAAAGCGAAACCTGCTGGTCGGCATCAATGCCCAGCGCTTCCATGGTTGAGGCCAGCAGGGTGCTTACGATCTCTTCCTGTTCGTCTGCAGTTGTTTCAAAATCAGATAAGGTCAGGGGGCCTGTGGCCGGAAGCCCTATGGATTCACGGTTGGCTGCAGCCAGGGCTTCCGGTGAGAGGGTTATGGTGTCAGTATCAGTGGATACACCGGCACTTGAATCTTCGTTATTTGTACCGGTGGCCGAAGTGTTTTGCAAAAGGCCCGACAGACTGGTTCCCGCATAAGGGTTAAAATTTGAATAATCACTGGATATGGATGTCATGATGGCTTCCTTTAATTTATGATCAGTATTTTCTTTAAACTCTTTTTGGGGACGTTTAAAAGCAATTCCTGTGCCGCAGAAAAGAAAAGCCTATTGCCTTGATATGCAGGGCCCTTTGCGTGATCCAAGAGACTCATGGCTTTCTAAAAGGTAATAATTGCCTGGCTTATCGGAAAATTTTACCGGGCCGCTAATAAAAAAACACAGGCAGCAGATTTTTAAAACCTGCTGCCTGTGACGGTCTTCCAGTATTAGGATTTTTTATAAAAGTTTGTGTAGCTTAAATAGGCTTTACAATATTTGTCGTGAGTCAAGCCTAGGCGCTGGTAACCCAGGCCAGCCCATGGCGGTTATTTATTTTTAGAGCTTAATTCCGGGAACTGATGATAAAAGAATTCAGTCACCTGTTCCGCGGTTTTACTCTCCTCATTTTCCCGGAGCTCTATACGCCGGATTTTTCCGGAGATGGTTTTGGGCAGGACTTCCACAAATTCAATGATTCTGGGAATCTTGAATTTAGCCAGTACATCAATGGTGTGCTTGAACAGTTCCAGGGCCAGTTCCTTTGATGGTTTTTGTCCAGGAACCAGGATCACAAACGCTTTTACCAATTGGTGACGTTTGGGATCGGGCACGCCTACCACGGCTGTTTCCATGACGGCCGGATGCTCAATCAGCGCACTTTCCACCTCAAAGGGGCC
>JAKSBO010000566.1 GCA_022361095.1 Desulfobacterales bacterium
TTAACCATTTTACCCTTTTCTCCCGAAGCCCGGGAAACACCTGTTTTTCCAAATGATTCGCCAACGGTTTAAGGGCAATGGTCATGGCAGAAAATCGAATTCTAAGATAAATAAATATCAGTTTCCCCCAGAAAGCAGCCAGGAGGACGTTTACTTTCCCCCATAAGGTGTTGGGTACTTTCATTTGGAATTCATTTACCTGCATTCTTCCATCAACAATATCCTGTTTTATGGATTTTTCATTTTTTTGGTTCATGGTAGGTTCTTTTCCATCTATGGTCAGTCGGGGGGATCACTCTTTTCTTCTTTGGGATATGACCTTTTTATTGCGACACTTTCAGCGCCTGAATTATCATATCAGCCAATTTATATTATCACATTATCCATCATGATTCAGCAACAGATGGCGTTCCTGCAAGGCATATCTGAACCTTGTTAAAGCCCCTCTTGTTAATCCAAAAGCATTAGAGAACGGGGCGTCCACGTGGTGGAAATTGATTCCTTAGCCAAATAGAGGGCCAAACCGGCGGATGTTAAAAAAAAGAAAACCGGCCCAAAAGGGCCAAGAAAACAACGATAATTTTGTATCCCCGGAACTCAGGTGTTCATCCCGGGAAACCGGAAATAAGAAATACCCCTGCTATCAATCGTTAATTTTTCCAATCATTTAAAGCTTTTTCAATTTTGTTCCTGAATATTTTTATGCGCTGCCTGGTAAGTTTTTCCGAATTATACAGTGACAGATACGTTAGAGAACTATTTTTCGTACATGCCTGGAGCAATGCTATTTTTATAACCCTTTTTACAGGCTGCCACATAATGAGTTTGTCCACCCACCAGGGTGCCCCCAATGTAGTTACCACCAATACGTTTTTTAACTTATCCAGGCGGGGGGTAATCGGACCAAAATCACTGGCATGATCATACGCAATGCCGGGCGCCCAAACACGGTCAAACCACCCTTTGAGCATCGCAGGAAAACTGAACCACCACGTGGGAAACAGCAGGACAAGAGCGTCTGCATCCTGAAGCCGTCTTGCCTCATCAGCAACCCCGGACGCATCAAAAGAACCGCCATAATAAGATTGTCTTTCCCCGGGGGTTAATACCGGATCAAATTTATCGGCATAAAGGTCTTCCAGGATTACGTCATGGTTCATACTCACCAGCGTATTGACAACGTTGTCGGTCAATAGCTTGCACAGGCTGTTGGAAAGAGGATGGGTTGTTACCACAAGGCATTTCATAATCGTTTTTTGTTCACTCTCAAATCAACGTCAAAATTAAATGCATTTCTAAATTTAAATTATCATTGTCCCGTAACTCACAGTTTGAGTCATGTATCATGCCTATTGATATCTATCAATTATTTATCCATACCTTTGAAATTTCTTGGAAAATGGCCGGTGACCTGGTATAAGGCCTTAATCAAAAACATACAAACACAACCCTATGGATGACAGCAGCCTGTGTACCGGACATCGTCAATACATTTTTCCATGACCTTTATCATTTACCAGCGGCTGGTCCGCCTGGTATGGGTGGGCCGTTTCCTCTTTCTCACCGCAACGTCAGGCCTGCTTTTCTCCTTCTATTTCACCGTTCTCGGCATTCTGGCATGGATGGGGGAAACCGGGATGGTCCAATGGATGGGAAATATGATCATGGGTCTGTATTCAGGTATGACGGCCCTGTTTGCCCTTCTGGATGCCAGATCCAGGTATCAGGATTATAAACGGATAAAAGATCTTTTCTTTGAAAACGGATTCAAGCCCAGAATCGCCCATCTTTTTATCCACTCAAAATGCCAGCGGGATGCCGTCCGGGTGGCGGCCTGTGATCTGGGCCTGTTAAAGCCCCTTGAACAATATTACCGGGACAAGGGATACCGCTGGTACCATATTCTGCCCGACTTTGTGTTCAAGCGGCCCTGGATTGTCCTGACATGGCGGTATTGGAGAAAAACCCTGTTCACCCCCGGATACGACTCCGTCCACTTTCTCTGGTAATCCAAGGACCGCAGATGAAATAAACCCCGGCATTGCATAACATTGTTACAAAACAGCCATGGGCTCACCTGGCCTGTGGAGACCCGGACTTTCTAATAAAAAAGGCTAGAACAAAGTGATTTTTCGATTAATTGTGACAAAACTCAAGCGGGCGTTCATGGATCTTGTGCCCATTATTCTGGTGATTGCCTTTTTTCAGACACTGGTGCTCAAGCAGCCCCTGCCCCAGATGGGAGAGGTGATTTTCGGGGCGCTGCTGGTGGTAGCCGGGCTGACTCTCTTTGTTGAGGGCCTTGAAATGGGCCTGTTTCCCATTGGCGAATCCATGGCCACCGCCCTGGCCCGGAAGGGCAGTATTTTCTGGCTGCTCTGCTTCGCCTTTGCCCTGGGCTTTTCCACCACTGTGGCAGAGCCAGCCCTCATCGCTGTTTCCTGGGAGGCGGCTGAAATTGCCGGCAGCGGGGGCCTGATTGACCCGTCAGAGGACGCCTTGAAAAAATATGCCTTTGGGCTTCGTCTTTCCGTAGCTTTTTCAGTGGGGCTGGCCATCCTCATCGGGGTGCTGCGCATCCTTCGGGGGTGGCCCATCCATTACCTGATCATCGGTGGATATATCCTTGTGATGCTTATGACTATGGTTGCCCCCAAGGAGATTATCGGAATCGCATATGATGCCGGCGGCGTTACCACCTCCACCATCACAGTGCCCCTGGTTGCCGCACTGGGTGTGGGGCTTGCCTCATCCATCCGGGGCCGCAGCCCCCTTGTGGACGGATTCGGACTCATCGCCTTTGCCTCCCTTCTGCCCATGGTTTTTGTGATGGGGTATGGACTGGTCGTTTTTTAGGTTTAATTCAAACGCGGATGGTGTTTATGGACTTTATTCATGATTTCGGCAAAATATTGATCGCCACCGGCAAAGATGTGCTGCCCATTATCATTTTAATTATCAGTTTCCAGCTTTTGGTTTTGCGCCAGCCCATTCCCAACCTGCGCCGTCTTATTATCGGCGGGATCTATGTGGTCACCGGCCTGGCCCTGTTCCTGGCAGGACTTGAAAAGGCGCTTTTTCCCCTGGGCAATATCATGGCCACCCAGTTATCCGACCCTGCCTTTATTTATGGTGCCGGTGAAACCGCCATCCAGGCCGACTGGACGGCCTACGGATGGATCTACCTGTTCGGCGCCATGATCGGCTTTGCCACCACCATTGCCGAACCCTCACTGATCGCCGTGGCCTTAAAGGCCAATGAAGTCTCTGCCGGCACCATTAATCAATGGGGCCTGAGGGTCACCGTGGCCTTTGGGGTGGCCTTCGGCATCAGCCTTGGCACCTTTCGCATTGTGACAGGCACCCCGCTTTATCTTTACATACTGGCGGGCTATGTGGTTGTTATCGTACAAACTGTTTTTGCACCCAAAAACATCATTGCCCTGGCCTATGACTCGGGCGGGGTAACCACCTCCACGGTTACCGTTCCCCTGGTGGCGGCCCTGGGGCTTGGACTCTCCGCCACCGTGCCGGGCCGGAATCCGGCCCTGGACGGTTTTGGGCTCATTGCCTTTGCCAGCCTCTTTCCCATCATCAGTGTAATGGGGTATGCCCAGCTCATACAATGGTCAAATCAACGTAAAACTAAACATATGGAGAATGAAGATGCGGTTTAAACTCATACTATCCTTAGTCAAGCCGGATATCACCGACAAGGTGGTTGATGCGGCCAAAGAGGTCGGTGCCACAGGGGCCACCATCATTCCTGCCAGGGGCACCGGCATCCACGAGGCCAAAACCTTTTTCGGCCTTACCCTGGAAGCCCAGACCGATATTATCATGTTCCTGGTGGAGGAGCACATTGTGCCAAGGGTTCTGGACGGGGTAAAAAAAGCAGGTAAGTTCCATAAACCCGGCACGGGTATTGCCTTTGTGCTGCCGGTGGATCAGGCTGTGGGACTGGAAAGCCAGATGGAAGCATTTAAAAAACAAGTATCAAAAAGTTATTTTTAAAAAATATAAGGAAACGGGTATGGAAACAGATGATCGCAAAATCGTCCGGGCAAAGGATGCGATGCGCAAAGAGATTTTAAGTATTGACGGTATGGCCACGGCCAGGGAAGCCGCCGCCCTCATGCGGTCCAAACAGGCTTATTCCCTGCTGGTGGAAAAACGGCATGAAAATGATGCCTGGGGCATACTGGTTGTTCAGGATTTTGTCAAAGGGGTGATCATACCGGGCCGCTCCCCCGACGATGTAAATGTTTATGAAATCATGACCAAGCCCATCATCACTGTGCCGGCAGAGATGGATATCCGTTATGCGGCCCGCCTGATTTATCAAGCCGGCATCAGGCGGGCGCCGGTGGACGATAAGGGCCGGATTGTGGGTATGCTTTCCCTCTCCTCCCTGATTTTGGATAATGATCTTTTTTAAAATCCATGCTGCCCGGCTATGCATTACCGGAAAAGCGGGATAATCCGTTATGTTTTTCCTGTTGAGCTGAATCGCCAATGTGGGGCGGACCTTCTGTCCGCCACACATCGCTTTTTTTATGACTTAAAATTTTAAGGCCCAAGTTCAAAATAAAACCTTCAATTTTGCAGGTCTTTTTCGAGTAGAGCCTGGACATGATGGTGGGGCACAGGTTTTGAAAAATAGTAGCCCTGGATAAAGTCGCACCCCATTCCCTGGAGCGTCTCAAGCTGGCTATGAGACTCAATGCCCTCGGCAATCACTTCAAGGTCCAGATTCTGGGCCAGGGTGATAATGGCTTTCGCAATTTCAAGATTTTCATGGTCCCGGTTGATATCATCCACAAAGGATTTATCCATTTTCAGAAAATCCAAGGGAAGTTTTTCAGGTACGACAGTGAAAAATAACCTGTGCCGAAGTCATCAAGGGCGATTTTGATCCCGCTTTTTTTTAACCGGTTAAGGTGGCCGATGACCGCCTCCGGCTTATCAATGACAGCACTTTCCGTCAATTCGGCCACAAGGCAGTGGGCGGCCAGTCCTGTTTCATTCAATGCCGCTTCTACAATTTTTTCAAGATTGTTGTAGGTGAATTGCTGGACAGAAATATTAACGTTTATGGTTAGGTGTTTATGGTCCGCAGACTGGTCCTGCCACTCTTTAAGCTGTCTGCAGGCCGTTTCAATAACCCACTGACCAATGGAGATAATCTGGCCGTTTTCCTCGGCAATAGGGATAAAATCCGATGGGGGAATCATCCCCCTGGTGGGGTGATTCCAGCGAATCAGCGCCTCAAACCCTTTTAGTTTACCTGTTTTTGACGCAATAATGGGTTGGTAAAACAAGGTGAACTGTCCGTTTTCAAGCGCTGTTTTCAAATCGTTCTCAAGCTGCAGCGCATCATGGGCTATCTGTTGAAGTTTTTTGCCGAATATCCGGAACTTTGATTTTCCCGTTGTTTTCGCCCGGTACATGGCGATATCCACATCTCTGAGGATATCATCCGCCCGGGTATATGACCTTGTGTCAAGTATGATGCCGATGCTTGCACTGATCAGCGCCTCTTTGCCTTTCAGCATAAACGGACGGGCCGTCTCGTTCCGGATTCTTCTGGCAATGGTAATAATCTGCCGGGCATCACTGATCTCTTCCAGCAGTACCGCAAATTCATCGCCACCCAGACGGGCCACCGTGTCCATGCTTCTAACGCAGGCTAAAAATCTGTTGGCGACCTTTTTTAACAGGAAGTCTCCGGTCTGGTGTCCCAAATTGTCATTGACCCATTTAAAACGGTCCAGATCAATCAGGAATACTGCCAGGCGTGTCTGTTTATTTCTTTTCTGCCGTTTTAGGGTCTGGGTGAGCCGTTCCAAAAAAAGAACCCGGTTGGGCAGGCCCGTCATGCTGTCGTAAAAGGCTTTGCGATAGAGCTGGTCTTCCAGAACCTTCCGTTCGGTAATGTCCTGGTAAATAAAGAATTCGCCTTCAATACGATTATTGATCATAATGGGGAAGCCAAGAAGGGAAACCGGAATGAGCCGTCCGGACTTATGCCTGCGCTTGGTTTCCTTTTCAATGGTTTTTCCGCTTGAAATAACCTGGCGCAGGGTGGCTGCTTCAAGGCGCAGATTTTCAGGAACAATTAAATCCAGGTTGTGTGCGCCGCAAAGTGTTGCCGCCGGATACCCGAACAGGATTTCAAATCCTTTATTGGCATGGATAATATGGCCGCTGGCATTTGTTGAGACCACGGCCTGGGGAGATCCGTTAAAAAGCTGCTGGAACCTTTCCCCCATATTCTGCAGGGCATCCATCATTTTGTTATACCCGCCTGCAATAACGCCGGTATCTGAAAAGGGGTCTGCAGGCACCCGGAGAGAGAGGTCTCCGGTTTGCTCCTGGACCTGCATGACCTGCAGAAAATCAAAGGTTTCGGTTTTGGCGCCATGTTCAGATATATTTAACCCCATCCGTTCCTCTTCAATGGATACACGCAAGGGGGATATCCGGTTGATCTTTCTGATGATCAAAAAGGGGATAATAAATCCTGCAAAAAAGGCCGCAATAATGCCTGTGATTTGAGACTGCAGCTGGGATAGGAAGCTTAAGCCTGTGCCAAGCGTCTGCGGATCTCCAAACAGGGCTACGGCAAGGGTACCCCAGATGCCGCACCCCAGGTGGACCGGCACGGCGGAAACCGCGTCATCAATGCGGTAACGGAGAAGAATATCTTCAACAACCAGGCATAATATCCCGGCCACACCACCGATAAAAACCGATTGTGAAATGGTGACGCAATGGCAGCAGGCTGTAATGGCCACAAGGCCGCCTAAAGAGCCGTTGATTAAAAATGCGATGTTAAAGAGTTTGCTGACACAGTACCCGATGAAAAGGCAGCAGATTGCGCCCGAGGCTCCGGCAATTAAGGTTTTCACTATAATCCCGGATACCCGGGCGTCCATGGCCAATGTGGAGCCCCCATTAAAGCCGATCCAGCCGATCCATAGCAAAAGGGTGCCCAGCACGGATAACGGAAGGTCGTTGCCATGGAAGTCAACAGGTTTCCCGTTTTTTGCAAAACGCCCATGTCTCGGGCCGATGACAATCAGGGCGGCAAGGGCCACCCAGCCGCCAATGCTGTGGACCACGGTGGAGCCGGCAAAGTCCACAAATCCGGCCTTCCCCAGCCAGCCGCTCCTGGTGCCGATGTCAAGGCCGTTCCAGGCCCAATGGCCGAACACCGGATAAATCAGGGCCGAGAGTAATATTGCCACCTGCAGATATGAGGAAAATTTCATCCGCTCGGCCACAGCACCTGAAAAAATGGTGGTGGCCGTGCCGCAGAACATGGTCTGGAAGAGGAAGAAAGACATCAAGTGAAAGTTGTCACCGAATTCCGGGAAAAAACTGGTGGTGCCGATCAGTCCCCAGCGGGAAAGCCCAAACATCAGGCCAAATCCGATCACCCAGAATCCAATAACTGAAAAAACAAAGTCGGCAATGTTTTTAATGGCTACATTTATACTGTTCTTTGGCCGGGTCAGTCCCGATTCAAGGCACATGAATCCCGGCTGCATTAAAAAGACCAGTACGGCCGACACAATGACCCAGAAGTTGTCTATGATTTCATTGCTCATTGCTGCTGTTTTTGTTTATTTATTAATGTTTCATTTATGCCCGCTTTTTTGTGTGGGTATAGGAACGTTTGTCTTATTTTTCCCATCCTGTTGCATGTTGTTATAACAGCCACGGGCCGGCCTGACATATCAGTGTCCAGGTTCAGCCTACAACAAAACTTGAAAGATCTGGATAACTTACCCGGATTTTCATATAAACTATCGGCAAACTTAAACGGCGATTACCGTATAAGTGAAAATATCGACTTTGTCAATAAAGCTTAAAATTCATTATCCGCGCTTGTCTTTAATTTGAGGTGTGGCTGAAAATCTCAATCAGGAAAGCCCCTTAACCGGTAGTTTGATGGTAAAAGTGGTGCCGGCACCGGGGCTGGATTTCACAGTCATGTCGCCGCCGTGATTTTCCACGATGATAAAATAGGAAATACTTAGGCCCAGACCGGTTCCCTCTCCCACGGGCTTGGTGGTAAAAAACGGTTCAA
>JAKSBO010000768.1 GCA_022361095.1 Desulfobacterales bacterium
GAGGAGGAAGGAACCATGGTTGTCAATGAAAGTGAAGATATGGAAAGTCCGGTGGTATCAGGTGTCACCTGTGATATGAATGAAGCAAGAATTACGTTCAAGCGCGTCCCTGACCAGCCCGGCATCTCAGCCAAGGTTTTTGGCGCCCTTGCCGAGGCCGGTATCTCCGTGGACATGATTATCCAGAACTCCCGTACCGGCGGCGAAACAGACCTGACCTTCACCGTGACCAAAGACGATTTTGAAAGGGCCAGGCAAATTTCCGAAAAAGTGGCTGGCCAAATCAATGCAGGCGAAATAAAAACCGCCACCGAAATTGCTAAAATATCAGTGATCGGCCTGGGAATGAAAAGCCACTCCGGCGTGGCTGCAGTGATGTTCAAGGCCCTTGCTGAAGAGAACATCAACATCCGTATGATTTCAACGTCTGAAATCCGTATTTCATGTGTGATTCTGGCCAAATATGCGGAACTGGCCGTAAGAGCCCTGCATGCAGCCTTTGGCCTGGACAAAGAACAATAATTCGTTTTTGAACGAAAGCTCGCCCATTTGCCGCGTTACAAAAAAAGTTAAAACCCTCACATACGCGAGTATGTGAGGGTTTTAACTTTTTTTGTGCCTTGCATCCGGGCAAGTTTTCGTCCCAAAACGGTTCGCTGTTCAGACGCTAATTTAAAACGAATTTTTAAGCCGGCCGGCCGGAGGGCCTTACAAGGCAGAGCCTGACAGGCCGGCTTCAATTTCTAAAGCCACCTTTTCAGCGGCAATAGCCGGGTCGTCCGCATCCCGGATAGGCCTGCCGATAACAATATAGTCAGAACCCGCCTGCACAGCTTTGGCCGGGGTAACTACCCGTTTCTGGTCATCTCCCGGCGTCAGGCTCCATTGGGGCCGGATTCCCGGCGTAACAGCCAGGCACTGCGGGCCCAGTTGTGCTTTCAACATGGCGGCTTCCTGCCCCGAACACACCACGCCGGCACACCCGGCCGCCACGGCCATACGCGCCCGCAACAGCACCAGTTTTTCCGGGGCATTAACATATTCATCCTTAAACCCCTGGGCACGAACCGTATCTGCATCATTATCCGTCAGCAGGGTCACGGCAAGTACCTTGGTATTTCCTGCATTTTCAACGGCTGTTTCAAGCATTTTTTGTGAACAGGCCCCGTGGATGGTTACCAGATCCACACCAAGCTCGGCCACCCGGGCCATGGCCCGGCCAACCGTAGCAGAGATATCATGCAATTTCAAATCCAGAAAAATACCGGCACCGGACATCTTTCTGACCATCTCCACCACAGCCGGCCCCTGGCGGATAAACAACTCAAGACCAATTTTAAACATGCCCACATGGCCGTCAAGCTGCCGGATATGCGGCTGTGCCGCTTCCAAGGAGGGAAAGTCCAACGGAAAAATAATATATTCTTTTGCTGTTTTCTGCATGGGTACCCTTTGAGATCTTAAACATTTTACACAAATAAAAATTACATGGATCTTACCACAAAAGACTTTTTTTTACCTTTAAAAAAACACGGACAAAGCCATGGACTTAAATTACGATTTGGTGGCTGAAAATAAGAATTTTATTGATTCTATAACGGCTTTCATGGTAACAAAATTTATGTTCCTATCTTCCAAGCACCCAAATGGCCATATTTAAGATGCAAATACAACACAACATCAATAGCCATTGATTTCGGGTCCCAATAAAAGAAAATGGAAGTGAGCTAAATGCTAAAAAATTCATATCACGATTCCCAGGAAGCATCAGGAAGATATCTGCGAATAATTCTCAAAGAACTTTCAGAGCTCAAACTTCCTTATACCCCTATTGCCTATTCGGTTTGGTATGAGTATGCCTCAGGCCAAAATTCCGACCTGAATAAAGAGATCCAGGCAGCCCGTAAAAACAAGGAACTTATTGATTATCAAAAAGTTCTGGAATGGTTCAGACACCATGTTTCCGACAGACAATGCCTGAATACCGAAGAACAAACAAAAAAGGCGGGAAGCCTTCTTGACGGAATGACCTCCCGCCTTACCAAGGCAGGAAACCATATGGGTGAGCAGAGCAATCAGCTTAAAACCCATATCGAAGACCTGAACAATGCGTCAAGTGAACCGGACATCAAAAACATATGCCGGGATATTGTTGTACAAACCCAGGGGATTATTGACAACAATACCGAACTAAAAAACAATATTCACAGCACCATAAAAGAACTTAATGAACTAAAGCTGGAACTTAAAAACCTGAGGGAAGCGGCAAAAACGGATATGCTCACAGGCCTTCTCAACCGCCGCGGTTTTGAAGATGCCGTGGAACTGCCCATGAAAGAGGCCCGGCAGGAGACCACCCCTTTAACCCTCATTATCGCAGACATAGACCGGTTTAAACGAATAAACGATACCTACGGACATCTTACCGGCGACAATGTACTCAAACTGATATCAAAACTGTTACAAAAACATATCAAAGGCAAGGATATTGCCGGCAGGTTCGGCGGTGAAGAGTTTATCATGGCCCTGCCTGAAACCAAAATGGACGGTGGCTTTGCCCTGGCCGAACAAATCCGCACCAGCCTTGAAACAATGAGATGGCAGTCCAAAAGCTCCGGCAAAGATATGGGCGCCATCACCATCTCCATGGGCGTAGCCCAGTTCATTCCCGGGGAAGATTTAAACACATTCGTTGCACGGGCGGACAAGGCGCTTTATACAGCTAAGGAAAAGGGCCGTAACCGCACCTGCACCCACAATGGCAAAGAGGTGATTTCCCCTTGAAAAAAAACAGGTATACCCTGACCATGCTGGTTGAAAATGAACCCGGAGTGACAGCCAGAATCACTGGGCTTTTTGCCGGCAGGGGCTATAACATTGAAACCATCTGCGGTGCCCCCACGGCAAACCCCAACATGTCCAGAATCACCATCACCACCTACACGCGCCCGGAGATTTTAGAGCAGTGCATGAAGCAGATCAAACGCCTGGTAAACGTCATCAAGCTCAGGGACATGACCGTTGAAAAAGCCGTGAAAAGGGAAATGGCCCTGATTTGCGTCAAGGCCCTGCCCGAAAATCACCATGAAATTCGATCCCTGATTCAGGAATTCAAGGGCACAATGATGGATGAAGGCAACCGGCACTTTATTTTCGAAGTGTGCGGCGATGAGAACACCATTGACGTTCTCCTTGAAAAACTGTCACCATTCGGCATTAAAAAGCTTGCCCGGTCCGGTGTATTAGCCCTTTACCGTGAAGCCTGATCCGGTTAAAAAAGCGATTTGCATTTCCCCGTCTATTCCCGGGTTTTGACTCGATATTAAAAATCCGGCGGATCTGTTTTTCCATGTCTCGAATCTGCTGCAACATCTCTTCTAAAAAATTTTTAGCCTCGGGCTGCCATGTCTGTTCCAGGGGCAGAGAGGTTACATTTTCCAGGGGTCCGGCAAGCGTCGGGGCAGTATTGACGGCCTGGGGTAAATCGGCCGGTTTTCCTGATTCGGATCCCCGGTCCGCTTCCCTAGGCCGGGTGGCAAGATCAATCTGCTGGATCATGCCCACATTGCCGTTTTCAAACAAAAACATGCCCGAACGCGCCACCTCTCCTGTAAGGGTATTTTCCGCATCAGTCAATTCAAATCCGGTGTCGGCATTGTCAAGGTAAACGGCACCAATGCCCGCATCTGCCAGGGAAACCAGCAGATCATTGCCGGCATCGTCCCGGGTCCAGACCGAAAGTTTGGAAAACACGTCATCGTTTTCATCAATCCACCCGTTGCCATCCAGATCATAGGCAGCCAGTTCATCAAAGCCGTTCCCCGTGCCCGGGCCAAACAGTTCGGAACCGTTGTTAATCATGCCGTCATTGTTCCTGTCAAAACTTAAAAAGCCTGAACCGGATGCGGCAAAACTAATCTCTTCGGTGGTACCGTCATTGTCCAGGTCAAATTCAAACCGGGTATCGCTCAATGCAGGTACACCGCCATCAAGGTTGATGATCAAAGGATCTATCAGGTTCACTTGCTCCTGCCAGGTGCTTATCAATGCCTGTTCGCGGGTTTCGGTCATCGTTGTCCTGTCCATGGACAGTTCCAAGGAAAAATCAATGGCCCGGCCATCCTCGGTGAGCACTTGTCCCCGGGACGCAAAGGTCATCTGTTCCTGCTCGAAACGGCTTGTGGTCCGATCCAGGGCAACGGTGTTCTTTTCAGAACGGATCTGCCCGGAAAAAGGACTGTCGGTTGCAAACTGCGGTTCTCCCCCAAGGGCTGTAAGGCTCAAGGAAGAGACTTCTTGCTTAACCACTGTCGAGACAATCTTTTCCACCATCTCCTGCCGGGAAAAATCGGCTGTGTCATTTTCGTGGGCACCGCAGACACAAGATTGAGATGACAAAGAATGGCTATATGCCGAACGGCTTTCCCGGATGGCAGCCCCGGAAATACTGACCCGGTCAACCATCACCTGGGGCAGACGATCACGGATGCGGGATGCAGAACGGTTGCGTGATGTTAAAAGACCCCGGGTGGCTGTTTTTGATGATGTTTTCTCCCGGAGTGACGCCTCTTGTTCAAACAAATAAGAGGACGACAACGCCACAGCGCTTTGAGATATTCTCATGGTCCCTCCTTTGACCCTTACGAAATTTTCTTTAAAAAACCAGGTTCAAACTGGAGATCGGCATCAAAAACCAAAAACTTTACCCGGACCCAAATCCTAAAGTTACAGGACCCGGCCTGACAGATTAGAAGAGATTAGGGTTGAATCCCCTTGGGAATTAATGATAATGAAAGCTATTAATATGAAAATCAATATCCTTATTTTTTATTTAATGAACCACATACAAAACAAATACATTCCCCCAAAACATGGTCTGGACGGCGCATTTTCGGCCCGGTGCACGAACGGTCTGCTTTAGTATATTTTAACATAGGAACCGCTCCATGAAACACCCAATGCCTGATAAGCATTTACAATTAAAATCCCTGCCCGGCGTGGATCATATCCTGACCCTGGCCGAAGCAGATGAACAATTTAAACAAATACCGCGCAGCCTCATAGTTGAATCCGTACGAAGGGCCATAGACAACACCCGAAAACAGATCCTTGAAGACAAACCTGCAATCCCCTCTGATGAAGCGATATTAAAGCAGGCGGCCCTGCTTGCCGGCCAAAAGATGAAAAATAAGCTCAATCCGTTGATAAACGCCACGGGTGTCGTTTTGCACACCAATCTCGGCAGGGCCCTGCTCTGCCAGGATGCCTTGGATAATATCCTGGCGGTCTCATCCTCATATTCCAATCTTGAACTCAACCTTACAACGGGCAAACGCGGCATCCGCTACGCGGCAATTGAAGCGCTGATCTGCGAATTAACAGGCGCCCAGGCCGCCATGGCCGTAAACAACAATGCAGGCGCCGTACTTCTGGCCTTAAATACCCTTGCCCAGGGACGCCAGGTCATTGTCTCCAGGGGAGAGCTTGTGGAGATCGGCGGATCGTTCAGGGTGCCGGACGTCATGGTAAAAAGCGGGTGTATTTTAAAAGAGGTGGGAACCACCAACCGCACCCACCCCCATGATTATGCCAATGCCGTTACCGAAGAGACCGGGCTTTTACTAAAGGTCCACACATCCAATTACAAAATCGAGGGATTTACCAAATCGGTGCCTCTCAAGGAATTGGTGGACATTGGAAACGCCCATGGCATTCCGGTGATGGAAGATCTGGGCTCGGGTACGCTGATTGACTTCAGCCAATTCGGGCTGCCTTGTGAGCCCCCGGTGTTTGAACAGGTGGCCTCGGGTGCCGATGTCGTCACCTTCAGCGGGGACAAGCTTTTAGGCGGCCCCCAGGCCGGCATTATTGTGGGGACAAAAAAATACATGGACCAGATCAAGGCCAACCCGCTGACCCGAGCCCTGCGCATTGACAAAATGACCCTGGCCGCATTGGAAGCAACACTCAAACTTTACCGGGACAGCCACAATGCGATTGAACAGATCCCCACGTTGAGAATGCTGACCATGTCCTATGAACAGCTCGCCCGGAATGCCGAGGCTCTGTTTTCTCTGGTCACCCAAGCGGTAGGAGACAAGGCGGAACTCTCCCTGGCAGATATGACGTCCAGACCGGGCGGCGGCTCCTACCCCGGATTGACCCTGCCCACCCGGTGCCTGACCATCCGGCCCAACACCATATCCGTAACAGCCCTGGATAGAAAACTGCGGGCCTTTGATCCGGCTGTGATGGGCCGCATTGAGGATGATTGTTTCATCATCGACCCCAGAACCCTTCAACCCGGGCAGGACAAGACCCTTGCCAACATCTTAAAAAAGCTGATAGATTAATTATGATGCTAAAATTCATTGCAAAAGAGATCCGGTTTTTAAAAACCCCCGGGGATGCACCTGACCTTAAGCCCCCGGACGTTTACTATTCGGACCTGCTCACACAGCCGTCCAAGGAATTTGAAATTTTTGCCCGGCGCATCGCCGATACCTGCGCATCCCAAAAGACATTTATTACGGCAGCCATACAAATTGACCCGGCAGCACCGGAAGATGTCATTGATAAAACCAATGAGATATTTCACAACTGCTTTCATTCCGTACTTGATGAAGACAGAGGGCTTTGGGAATGCCTGGACCCGTTCACTGCCATCTTCGTGTTCTGGGATTATGAAACCCTTTCCCAGGGTAAAAAACTGCTTGACCTGCTCAATGAAAAAATTGCCCAGGCTCTGAATGCCGAACTGATCATGGGAACAATTACATTCCCATTTAATGAGTTTCCGGTTGAAGAGATGGCGGGATGTGCCCTCAAAGCCCTGGATCATGCCGCATTTTTCGGCCCCGGACACGCTGTTGAATTTGACGGCCTGACCCTGAACATCAGCGGCGACAGACTGTTTCAACTCAA
>JAKSBO010000276.1 GCA_022361095.1 Desulfobacterales bacterium
AATACCACCTGACGGATCAGAGAGCCTGGCAACGACCTGTTGTCGAGAATCCCATGCTATTAGATCTGGAAACGGATCCGGGTGAAACGCGAAACCTTATCCATGAATACCCTGGTGTAGCCAAGCAAATGCATCAGGCGCTTTGTCAGCCCTTTGCTCAACCCGGATTACTCTTCGTCCAACTCAGGATCTTTTTTAACAACGATCCGGTTTGCGGCAATTTCACGCAGAACAGTTACAACATCTTCGTTCTTAGAGGTCGGCACAAGGAAATCAGCCCCCTCCCTAACCTGGCGGACCCGTTTGGCTGCCAGATGTACAAGCGTGAAACGATTATCTACATTTTTCAAACAATCTTCGATGGTTACTCGTGCCACAGCACCTTCCTTTCTACAATTTTACTGCCATTTTGAGGCACTTAAAAAAATCGGACTTAAAATCAAAGAATTTCAACAACCTCATAAACCCTTTTTCCGCCCGGCGCCTGGACAATGGCCTCGTCGCCCATCTCTTTTCCAATCAGGGCAGAGCCAAGGGGTGAAGAGACTGAAATTTTACCTTTTTTAATGTCCGCTTCATCCTCACCGACAATCATGTATTCCTGTTCTTCTTCGGTATCCAGATTCTCCACAAGAACGCGACTGGCAAACCGGACAACATCCTTAGGCACAGAACTCGGATCAATTACTTTGGCGTTTCCGATCTTATAGGAAAGCTCACCAATCCTGCCTTCGATAAAAGACTGACGCTCTTTTGCAGCATGGTATTCGGCATTTTCAGACAGGTCTCCATGCGCCCTGGCCACTTCAATGGCTTTAATTATCTCAGGACGGTCCACGGTTTTTAATTTTTCCAGTTCTTTTTTCAAGGCTTCAAAACCTTGTTTGGTTATAGGTATCTGGTCCAAAATTTAAAATTTACTCCATAGTTGTTTAATTGACAGCACAGCGCGTTGACGCCATTTAGTTTAAATCAGCACATACGTCCAATAACGGTACTTCCTGCGCTTGTTTTATCACCAGGGCGAACAAGTACGTCAAAGTTCATAGGCAGGTAAAGATCCAAACGGGATCCAAACTGAATCATACCGTACCGCTCGCCCTTGCGGACTTGCTCACGGACGTTTACACAATTAACAATCCGCCGGGCAATAAGCCCTGCAATCTGCACGCATACATAACGACGGCCATCGTCCGTTTTTATTACCAGAGCATTACGTTCATTGTGAACACTTGCTTTATCAAAAGATGCGTTTACAAATTTTCCCGGATGATATTGAACCTTTTCGACAATTCCGCTGAAGGGGATGCGGTTGACATGAACATTAAATACATTCATGAAGATACTGACCTTCCGGCAGGGATTATCCATGTATTCACACCGGACATCAGACGCCACAACAATCACTTTCCCGTCTGCCGGTGAGACCAGAAGATCTTTGCCTTCGGGCACCCTGCGCTCCGGATCCCTGAAAAACCAGGTGATAAACACCGTAAGCAGCAGCGCAAGCCCACCTATTTTCAAGTATCCAAAATAAAAAAACATCCCCGTAACAAGGATGGCAACAACAACGTATTTGACGCCCGGCATGGCAATGGGAAGCACTGCCTTAGCCGGCCATTTAGATTTATCCATATCTCCCTACCTACAAAATTAGCCAGAACCCAACATTTATATCAAGTATGTTAATATATTGTCAAGCGCCTGCTTTCCCTTCAAAATGGATCTGGGCATCGGATTTCCTAAGATAAACCGGATTCAGGGGATGGTTTTCAAAATCAAACACACCACCATCAGACATACCGGACATTACCAGGGCACAGGCGCTGACCCCGTCCATGGCAGGAGAAGAGAAGACCGCTCTGTCATCGGTTCTGTTGCAGATTTTTTCCCGGTATACCTTGGATCCTGAACCGACAAACAGCGCCCCGGAACCAGCCTGGCCAATGGCAATTTCAGGCGAACATACCATTTCCGGACTTTTTTGAATAAGCTGACCATTGCTGAACTGATACACGGCAGAATAGACTTCTTTGCGTTTGGCATCCATCATCACGCACACAGGGTTTTGTGAATGACAGAACCTGAACCCAATGCCGTCAAGACTGGAAATCCCGGCACAGGGTTTTGAGACAGCCCTGGCCAAACCCTTAACCATACTGATGCCGATACGAAGGCCGGTAAAACTGCCGGGGCCTCTGGCCGCTATAAATCCATCAATCTGATCAACGGTCATGCCTTCCCTGCTCTCAACGGCTTGTTCAATCATGGGCAAAAGTCCCTTTGAATGGGTCTGGCGGCTGAATATGCTGGACTCAAAAACAAGGCGTTCATCTTCAAACAAAGCCATGCTTGCCCCCTGCTCTGCCGTACTCAGGGCAAAAAGATACATAATCAGTCCGCTTCCAGAGCCAAATCCAGAACCTCCCTGATATCCTTCACACAGATGAATGTCAGTTTGGATTTCACAGATTTGGGTATATCATGGAGATCTTTTTTATTTTTTTCCGGGATAATAACTGTTTTAATGCCCGCCCTTAGGGCACCTAAGGACTTCTCTTTGAGGCCGCCGATGGGCAGCACCCTTCCCCGCAAAGATATTTCGCCTGTCATCCCCACCTTGTTATTCACCTTTTTGCCGGTAAAAGCCGACACAAGCGCCGTAGCAATGGCAATCCCGGCCGAAGGCCCATCTTTGGGAATGGCACCGGCGGGAACATGGATATGAATATCGTTGGAATCAAACGCTTCCTTGTCGATACCCAGAACCTCCTGGTTGGCTTTGGTGTAAGTCAATGCTGCCCGTGCAGATTCCTGCATAACCTCACCGATCTGTCCGGTGAGCTGCAACTCTCCTTTACCCGGAAATAATGACGTCTCAATATACAGATGCTCGCCACCTACTTCGGTCCAGGCAAGCCCGGTTGCCAAACCGATCTGACTCTCTTCCTGGTCCATTTCATTGATGTATTGAGGCGGGCCCAGATACTTGGTCAGATTCTGGCAGGTAACGGCAAATTTCCCCTTTTGGCCTTCGGCAATCTGGCGGGCAATTTTCCTGCACACCGAATCCAGTTTGCGCTCAAGCCCCCTGAGACCGGCTTCCAGGGTATACTCTGAAACAATGGACTCTATGGCATTGGGACTGAAATGAATGGCCCGCCGAATCAAGCCGTTATCTTTAAGCTTTCTTGGCAAAAGATGCTGTTTTGCAATGACCACCTTTTCCTGGCGGGTATATCCGGTAAGATGTATCAACTCCATCCTGTCAAGCAGTGCCGAAGGAATGGTGTCAGCCATATTCGCCGTCAAAACAAACAATACCCCGGACAAATCAAAGGGTATATTCAGGTAATGATCGGAGAACTCGGTGTTTTGTTCAGGATCCAATGCCTCCAGAAGCGCGGATGAGGGATCACCTCTGAAATCATTTCCCAGTTTGTCAATTTCATCCAGCATAAAAACCGGATTTTTTGTACCGCATTGACGAAGCCCTTGTAAAATTCTTCCGGGCATGGCGCCAATATATGTCCTTCTATGCCCCCTGATTTCTGCCTCATCACGAATACCGCCCAAAGAGACCCGGTGGAACTTACGCTTCATGGCCTTGGCAATGGCCCTGCCAAGTGAGGTTTTACCTACCCCCGGAGGACCGACAAAACAGATAATCTGGCCCTTTTTCTTTGGGTTGAGTTTACGTACGCTTAGATACTCAAGAATTCGCTCCTTGGCCTTATCCAGTCCATAATGATTCTGGTCTAAAACCTCCTGGGCTTTCTTGATATCCAAGACATCTTTAGAGGTTTTGCTCCAGGGCAATTCAACAATGCAATCCAGGTAGGTTCTGACCACAGAGGCTTCGGATGAATCAAAATGCATCTGCTCCAGACGGCTCAACTGCTTAAGTGCCTCTTTTTCAGACGTCTCCGGCAATTTGCACTTTTTTATTTTCTGTTTGAATTCAGCAATCTCGGCAATTTTATCATCGCTTTCTCCAAGTTCTCTGTGAATGGCCTTGACCTGCTCACGAAGATAATAATCCCTCTGGTTTTTTGAAATCTCGTCTTTCACATGGGTTTGGATTTTAGCCTGAACCGTTGATAAATCCAGTTCCCGGGCTAAAAGATCGTTAACGCGGGTTAAGCGCTCAACAGCATCAGTGGTTTCCAGAAGGGTCTGGGCATCCTCTACCTTTAGGTTGAGGTTAGATGCCACCAGATCCGCAAGCTTACCCGGAGAATCAATATGGGATAAAAGATCACCCACATCACCTGAAAATTCGCCCTTGAGTGCTAAAAGCTTTTCGCTGTTCTCCTTTACATTACGCATCAAGGCTTCAATTTCTATATCAATAGAATCAGGTTCAACATCAGAAACCGTCTCTACTCGGACTTTAAAAAAAGAACGTTTTTGGACAAATTCAACAAGTTTTGCTTTGGAGATCCCCTGAACGAGGGCTTTAATCCTGCCGTCGGGCATTTTAATCATCTTCTGAACCCGGGCAATGGTGCCGATATCATAGACATCCGACGGTCCCGGTTTTTCCATGTCTGAGTCTTTCTGGACCGACAGAAAGACATACCGGTCAAATTCAACACACTCTTCAATGGCCTTAATGGACTTTTCCCGCCCAACAAACAAAGGAAGCAGCATATCCGTAAAGACCACCACATCCCTGACCGGCATCATGGGGATCACCTTGGGGATTTCTTCGACATTACCTTCTTTTTCGATTATTTCAATCAGATCATCTATATCTGCTTCTGCCATTTATGCTCCTTGATTACATAACGGCCATGGGCCGCACCTGCATGTTACTACCGGGCATCCCCCGGTTTATGGTGAAAGAATATCAGACCCTTTCATAAAAAAACAGGACCAGCCCCAAAGCCATTGACCGTCTGTGGATTTTCGGGTTGGCCCTCACATACGGGGCTTTGGTGCACCTTCGCTTTTAAATTGTAATTACAATATGACAGAAAAATATTTTTACAATATCCTTGAAAAAATATTTTTATCATTGGATAGTTCGGTTAACTTTATTATAAAAACTGATCCCATATGAACTCAAACAGATTGATCCTCGCCCAAGGAGAGTTATGTCCCCCCCATCCACTTTAATTGCTGTCATGACCTTTGTTTTTGGTGCCTGTATCGGCAGTTTTCTCAATGTGGTAATCTGCCGGATGCCCAAAGGCCAATCCATCGCCTCCCCCTCGTCACACTGTCCGGCATGCAACCATGCAATCCCGTTTTATTTCAATATCCCGCTCATAAGTTTTCTTTTGCTCAGGGGCAGATGCGGATTCTGCAAAATTCCCATTTCCATACGCTATCCTTTGGTGGAGCTGATCACCGGATTCTTAGCTTTAGGGTTACTTTTAACATTCGGCCTAACGCCAACGGCGCTTTTCTATTTCATATTCAGTGCCGTGCTTGTTGCCATCTCTTTTATCGACATGGACCACCAAATCATCCCGGACAAATTATCCCTCCCCGGCATTCTAATTTTTTCCACCTCCTGGGTTTTTGTACCCAAAATCCACTTTATTTCTGTAATTTTGGGTATCCTGGCAGGCGGGGGGATTATATATCTCGTAGACGCTTTATATTTTATCATTCGCAAGCAACATGGTATGGGCGGTGGAGACATTAAACTCTTAGCCATGATTGGGGCAGCCACAGGCATAAAAGGGATTTTTTTCACATTGTTTACAGGTTCAGTTTTCGGGACCCTTGGCGGGGTGGCGGCCATAGCGCTGTCCAAAAAA
>JAKSBO010000004.1 GCA_022361095.1 Desulfobacterales bacterium
CGGACGCGCGCCGGCGGTGGCCACGGGGGCCAAACGTTGTCGCCCCGAGCTCACGGTGTTCACCTATCAGGGTGACGGTGACCTGGCCTCCATCGGCATGGCCGAGATCGTTCACGCGGCCAACCGGGGTGAGAAGTTCACCACCATCTTCGTGAACAACGCCATCTACGGCATGACCGGCGGGCAGATGGCGCCCACCACCATGCCCGGCCAGCGTGCCACCACAGCCCCGGCCGGCCGTGATTCTGGCCAGACAGGCATGCCCATTCGCATGGCCAATCTGATGAGTGAAATTGTGACCCCGGGGTATGTGACCCGGCAGGCCGTACTCAAGCCCCAGATGGTCAATAAATGTAAAAAGGCCATTAAAAAGGCATTTCAGTACCAGGTGGACAACACCTGTTTCAGCTTGGTGGAGGTGGTCTCAACCTGCCCCACCAACTGGGGCATGACACCTGTGGATTCTTTGAAATGGGCCGAAGAAAACTTGCTGCCTTATTATGAACTGGGCGATTACAAAACCCCTGAAGACGCCTAAAACAGTCATGGGCTGGTCGGATTTATCAGCACCCGGACTTTAGCCCGCAACGAAAGCTGAAAGATCTGTGCCAGTTACACAGGCTTTCTTAAAAAGAATATTGGGAGAGACCCATGCAGACAGAAATTAAATTTGCAGGATTCGGCGGCCAGGGCATTCTTCTCAGTGCCAAGCTGCTGGCCTATGCCGCAATGAAGCAGGGATACCAGGTTGCCTGGATTCCCTCCTACGGACCTGAAATGCGGGGCGGCACCGCCTATTGCACCGTTGTGATCAGTGACAAGCTCATCGGATCACCCATTATAAAAAATCCCACGCACCTTGTGGCCATGAACCGGCCATCCCTAGAGAAGTTCGATGATACCATCAAACCCGGCGGGATTGTATTTATCAACTCCTCATTGATCCCGGTCAGAAGTCAGCGCAAGGATGTGGTTGAGCTGGTGGTACCGGTCAATGATATCGCCATTGAGGCCGGATCCGTCAGGGCTGCCAACATCGTTGCTTTGGCCGCCTTTGCAGCCAAAAGCAAGCTGGTGGAGCTGGATCTTTTGAAAAAATGCATCAAGGAAGAGTTTGCCGCCAAAGCAAAAATTATTCCCTTGAACATGGATGCGTTTGACAGGGGCGTGGCTGCCGCCCAGGCATAGAAATAACGGGCCTTTAAAAAATATCAAAGGCGGGAAAATGAGATTTGCAATTTTTTCCCGCCTTTGATTATGGACTTTCACTCGTCATTTTAAAAACTTAACTTCACCCCGGCATAGGCCGAAAGATCTGCAGTCCCATAACCGGCTGCTTCTTCATATTCTTCATCTGACAGATTTTGGATGCGTCCAAAGACCTTCACGTTTTTGCAGACCTGATAGGATGCCGCAAGATTGATCAGGGTATAGGCATCCAATTCTTCAGCGTCATCATCTCTTTTGCCGACATAGACCGCGTTCAAATTTATTTTCAGCGCATCCACGGGATAAAAATTCAGATCAATAGAACCTTTATGCAGTGGCCGCCTGTCAAGCCGGGCACCATCTCTACCTTCCGTATCGGTATAGGTATATCCGAGCTGAAGGTCAAAATGGTTACAGGGATACCAGGAAAGGCTTGACTCTATCCCCTGGGTTTGAATGCCATCGACATTATAGTATCCATCAGTCAGATCATACTCAATGTAATCATCAATATCATTCCAGAACCAGGATATGGCGATCACAATTTTTTTGCCTAAAAGCGGCTGCTCAATGCCGATATCAAACCCAATGCTTGTTTCGGGATTCAGAGTTTCATTGCCCACAACATAGTATCCCGAAATCCCAAAATCAAGGTCGGGTCCGTAAAGTTGATAAAGGGTAGGGGCCTTAAACCCTGTTCCCATTGAGCTTTTAAGCCGGGTGCCCGTTGCGCTGATGGTATAGGTCGGGGCCACTCGCCAGGTGGTTTCTCCGCCAAATGCGTCATGCTCATCGTGGCGAAGGCCGAATGCTGCGGCAAAATTTCCTATGGTCAACTGTTCTTGCAAATAAACCGCGTTGTTGGTTGCCTTTTTTTCTAATGATCCGTCATCATACTTTTCATCTTCTGTTTCCATGCCGGCAACAAGGGTGTTTTGGTCGTTGATGAAAAAGGTATGCTGCATATCGAATTTTCTTATTGTACCTACATAATTATAATCACGTCCCGCTTTATAATCATATTCCCGCTCAACGTTGGTATAGGAACTCCCCATTGTCATCTGCCAGCGATCCTCAAAAAAATGAAATGTCCCGCTAAGGCGGCTTGTTGTTTCATCTGTCTCCTGGGTGTCCAAAGAATCTGTGGGGACATAGCCTTCTTTTGTTACGTCATACGAAGAGCCGTCCAAATCATATTCAGATTTTGCAAAACGAAGATTAAAATTGAGATCCAGAATTTCGCTTGGCGTTGCATTGATCTTGAAGGACGCAGTTGTATTGTCATAACCGTCATTTTCATTGTTTCCCGCCTCTTCTTTTGCCGAGGAAAATCCATCGGTCTCCGTGCCGGACACAGTAATAGATGTTGTTACATAATCATTGCCGAATGAGCCGCCTGCCACGCCGCGTTTGCTGCTGTAAGAACCTGCCTCTACTAAGAGATAACCCGTTGGTTTTTTATTTCCTTTTTTGGTGATAATACTAATAACCCCGCCTATGGCATCGGAACCGTAAAGAACACTTTGGGGCCCCCGGACAACTTCAATGCGTTCAATATTATCCGTTGTCAAATTAGAAAGCTCTGCGCCGGCGTCAGTATTTGAAACGTCTCTGAATTCAACACCGTCAATTAACACCAGGGTATGTCCCCTTGTTGTGCCACGCATAAAAATAGAGACCGACGCGCCCTTGGCTCCGCTCTGTACTACATCTACCCCCGGCACACTGCGCAGCACATCAATCACCTGGGTCTGTTGTTTGGCTTCGATCTCTTCGGACGTGATAACCGTAACCGAACTTCCCAGTTGCGAAACGCGGGTTGGTGTTTTTGTTGCACTTACTACAACCTCTTCTAAAACGCTCGTTTTTTCTGTGGATGGATCATCCGCCAAGGCATTCATGGGCGCTATACAAAGGGCAAAAATCAAAATCGACAGTTTTGTTACTCTTTTTTTCATAGTCACGCTCTCCTTGCAATCATCCGGGCATAAAAAACCCGGACTAAAAAATTTCAATCCGGGATTTCCCAAGCTATCTCAGAATTTTCATGCCTACCCTATCCTCGAGGTCATCGGCACCTTGTCCAGGCAGGTCTTCTGACTCCCGGGTCTTGCTCTCCCTGCCCCTTCCCGGTATCTGGTACCAGTGGCTTCATGCAAAGATCGTATCCGGTTACAGCGGCGGGCCCGTTCCTGAATTTCACAGGATTCCCTATTTGGCCATTTTTCTAAACGGCTATTGTGTTTTCACACACCTGAACAATTTTTTTTGTATTTCTATATCTGATAGACAAAATTTGTCAAACGAATAACAGCTTCCACTACGATGCTGGGAATTTATAAAGAATTGCAGCATGCATAGGCCCTGTCTATAAATATGCAGGGCCGGCCGGATTTAGGATTTTTTTCCACCCGGACAGGGGTGTGATACACGGCCAGGATGTTTTCCCGGGTCAAAATTTCTTCCGGTGTGCCCATGGCATGAATCCGCCCTCTCTCTTTGTTTAACAGCACCAGCTCATCGGAATATTCAGCGGCCAGATTTAAATCGTGAATCACCATGAGTACGGTGAGGCCCAAGTGATCCCGCAATCCGGAAATAAGATCAAGGATTCTGGCCTGGTGGGTGATGTCCAGGTGTGCTGTGGGTTCATCCAGCACAAGGATTTCCGGCTCCTGGGTCAACGCCCTCGCAAGTGCGGCCAATTGGCGCTCCCCGCCTGAAATCTGGTCCATGGCGGAATCGGCAAGATCCAGGATGCCGGTAACCGACATAAAATGCCGGGCAAGATCCAGGTCTTTGCGGCTTTCAAAAAACTGAAACGGTTTGAAAAAGGGCAGCCGGCCCAGCAGCACATAGGGTTGAACCTTTATGGGCATGGGCGCCTGGTTTTGCCGCACCACGGCCATTTGCCGGGCAAGATCGGACCGGGTCCGGGTGGCGATCTTTTTGCCTTTGAGCACAATGTCTCCCTTGAACGGAGCCAGGTTCCCGCAAACCGTGCGCAGCAGGCTGGTTTTTCCTGCGC
>JAKSBO010000233.1 GCA_022361095.1 Desulfobacterales bacterium
GATCTTTCCGTAACCATCCGCTGTATCCCCTACGATAATCCGGAGGAGGCGGGCTCCTGTATCTGCTGCGGCAATGACAGCTCCAAAAGGGTGTTGTTTGCCAAGGCCTACTAGGAATAGCTGTTTTTGCACAGGGCAGTATAGATGATTCGAATCACCGACATATTGGACAAAATTTATGAATATAGTCCAGATGCGGATGTCTCGCTCATTGACCGGGCTTATATCTATTCAGCCCGGGTTCATGAAGGCCAGGTCCGGCTCTCGGGAGAACCCTATCTCTCCCATCCTCTGGAGGTGGCCAATATCCTGGCCGACATGAATTTGGACATGGAGAGTATTGCTGCAGCCCTCCTCCATGATGTGATTGAAGATACCCCTGCCACCAAAGAGGATATTTCCGACATGTTCGGCCCCGGGGTGGCGCATATTGTGGAGGGCGTGACCAAACTGTCCGCCCTGCATGCGGCCACCAAAGTGGCCCAGCAGGCGGAATCCCTGCGCAAAATGATCCTGGCCATGGCGGATGATATCCGGGTGGTGCTCATAAAATTAGCAGATCGTCTGCATAATATGCGGACTCTTAAATACCATAGAAAACCCGAAAAACAGGCTGCCATTGCCCAGGAAACCCTGGATATCTATGCACCGATCGCCGCGCGCCTGGGTATCTTCTGGATCAAGAATGAACTGGAAGAGATGGCCTTTTTTTATACCCTGCGTGAAGAGCACGATCGTATTCAGACCCTGGTCAATAAGGCCAAGGACGAGCAGGAAGCGTATATTAACGAAGTTTCAACTTCCCTGCACTATAAAATGGAGGAGATGGAACTGCCCTGCCAGATCAAGGGGCGGTTTAAATCTTTTTACTCCATTTACCAGAAGATGCTGTCCCAGGGGCTCGAGTTTGATGATGTCTATGACATCATTGCCTTTCGAATCATCCTGAACACCGTGCCCCAGTGTTATGCTGCCATGGGGGCGGTTCACTCCATGTGGAAACCGATTTATTATAAAATAAAGGACTATATCGGCAATCCCAAGCCCAATATGTACCA
>JAKSBO010001172.1 GCA_022361095.1 Desulfobacterales bacterium
AATTTGGCAATTTTTTAAATGCATCTAATTATTGATAGCAGAACCATGCAGGATATTCTACTTAAATTATAACAGATCAAGACGGAAGGATCGACCGGCCTTATGAAATAAAAAACTGAGCAAGTTGTTTAAACCTTGCTCAGTTTTTTTATTTATACAATAAAATTAAAAATAATTTTATTGTTTATCGCGATTGAATCTTAACCAACAAATTCAACCTGGCTTGCAGGAGTACGGCAATCCATAATGTTACCGCGAGATTTATGGTCAGCGATTTCAGCAGAGCAACCCACCATACGACCAAGCAGGAACAAGATAAATGCGATGTCCTGCATCGCTTTGGCATCAATTTTTCCGCTGTTAACGTCTTTCCAGAGCAGATCAAGGGAGATGGTTGCGATAACGCCGTCAATATTAACGCAGAATACGTTCTTGGTGGCGCCAACTTCAAACATCGCTTTAACCAGGTGATGATAGAATACCTGGAAGTGGTTGATCTCGTTTCTTTCAGTGAACAGTTTGTCCATGAAAACTTCACGCGGATCGTAGTTAACCGGTTTTCCTTTGAATACCGGATGGTTTACGCACGGTACCTTGAAGTAGTTCATGATACCTTCGCGTTTAGCCGTAGTTTTGGTTTCCAGGTATTTTTCTGCGGTGGCCAGGGCCAGCTCTTTCATTTTGGCATCGCGTTTTGCATCATCGGGTTCCAGGTACGGGTCAAAGTCACCAAAGGCGTCTTTGAGGAACTTGATGGCTTCAAAACCGTTGCCGCCATGGTCACGGCCTGTGTTGTTCATCCAGCCTGAGTAGCATGTAGCGATAAAGTTACCGCCACTGACGGATTCTTTGGAACCCTTGGCACTAATGGTACCCGGGCCGTTGGACATCAGCAGGTTGAGCAGGCCGTTGGTGGCGAACTGCTCTTTTGCATCGCAGTCACGGTTGAACAGCAGTTTAAAGCAGGTTGTTGCAAAGTCCGTATTCAGCAGGGACAGATCACTGAGATCTGATAAGGATTTGTAGAAATCGTTGATTTCATACTGGGGTGCGCAGCAGCCTACAAGAACACCGTTGCATGCCAGATATGTAGCAACTTCATGAGCGGTTTCAACGGTCATCTGTCTGTCAACCAGCGGCGTCCAGATTACACTTAAGCTCATGGCAGCCAGAAGCAGGGCCAGTTTATTTACATCACTGTTTGCTTCGGCATATTTCTGGGCATATTTTGTGAAAACGGTATCCAGGCCTTCTTTGGCCAGCAGTTCACCGAAGAATGCAGCAACTTCTGCTTCTTTAGCAGTTGTTTCACCCTGGGGCATGGTTGCCTGGGACAGTTTTTCAGTAACAAGGGCATCATTTACAGAGGCATCGCCAAAGATATCGACATAGAAAAGATCAATCATCTTTTGGGTCATCTCTGTCATATCTTGATACAGCTTGCAGTTACCGGATGTTAACACTGCAGCGCCAAGATAAGCGTTCGGCAGGGCGCCGTTAGCGCGGGCCCGGGCAGTGATATCCATATACTGAGTACCCAATGCTGTGAAATAGTTCATGATGGCATTGGCCAGGGGCAGATATTTCTCATCGGGCATGACAGAAGATACGGCAAAGAAGTTGGAAAGGGCAAACTTCTTTACAACAAGATCAAGAACCGGAACGCCATGTACTTCGGTAACATCGGTTTTCGGATTCATGCGGCTTGCGCCGGACTTGTTGCGCATGGATTCTCTGGTGAGCTGGGCGCCTACCTGATTACCCATTTTTGCAATGGTATCGTTGTAGGGTGCCATGGCTTCAACTGCTTTCATCTGCAGTTTTTCAGGATAGCCAGCATCCTGCTCATTTACAAACCACGGTTTCAGGCTGAGATCGCCAAAGGCTTCAAAATCGGGTTCCTCTCCGATCTCTTTATACAGGGCAGCCATGGCAAGCGGCGCGTCCTGGATGGATTCGATTCTAACACCCTTTTTGGATGCTTTGGGGTTTTCAGCATCGAACATATCAATGCCGAAATACTCATCAAACCAGCCTTCTTTTGCCAGGGCATCATCGCCGCCACCGGCAATGGCGCCGGCATGGCCAACCGCGCGGCTCAAGTTGGCTTTCCAACGTCCGATTACACACGCAACAATCGGCTTGGTCAGCTTAATGGTGCCGTCCGCAACCCAGTCCAGAGCCTGTTTTTCATAATATCCGCCGGGCTCAATGTAGCAGAAGATCGCTTTGGTTCTGGGATCGTTTTCAGCGCAATGCAGGAATTCTGCGAAAGCGAACTGGATATAAAGGTCTTTACCGGAACTCAATACGGTGGATGTACCGAAGCCGGCTGTTTTCAGGTATTCAGGAATGGTTGTACTGAAGTTACCGGAGTTACTGAAAACTGCAACGCTGCCTTTAACAAGGGATTCACCCGGATTGTTACCGCCCAAGGCGCCGCCAACACGTACCTGATCCCAGGAGTTACCAATACCCAGGCAGTTTCCGCCAAATACGTCAATTTCATTTTCCTGTGCAATGGCACGGATAAACTGGGAATCTTTGACAGACACTTTTTCAGTCAAAATGACGATTTTTTTCAGTTTGGGATTCTGGGCAATCAGCTCTGCCGCAGCAGCGCCAACCGCTGTGGGGGGCAGATAGATAACACCTGTATCAAATTCGATACCTGCGTCAATAATCTCTTTAATGCTGCCGTATGCAGGGATATCACCAATTTTGGTTTCCATCTTTGCACCGGATTTTCCGTATTGAACACCAGCAACAATGTTACCGCCACTGAATTCATGTGATGTGGGGGTTACGCCTCTACTTTCACCACCCAGAAGATTCATCACCACGCACCGGGTATCTTTATTTGCTATTTCTTCTAGACTATTTACTCCCACGTAGTAGGGGAACGGATTAGTTTGGCTCATAGCTTCTCC
>JAKSBO010000994.1 GCA_022361095.1 Desulfobacterales bacterium
GAATGTGGCCGCCACAAAAAAATACTGTTGTTTGAGGCGAAGTTCCTTTCCCACCTCTTTCTCATCACTGGGATACAGCACCTTGGATATATTTTCCGTGAGCACTTTGCTTTCCATGGCGCCGATATAATCGCCCTGGTTAAACTCCTGCAAAGAAAAATCCTGGGTGGACATGGCCGCCCACAGCCGCATATTGTTCACATTTTTGGTACCGTACCCGGGGATAAGAATATCACAGGCCATTGCATTAATGTCCAGGGTATCCACCCACCGGTAACGCCGCTCGCCCTCACTGTTTTTAAACGGCTCCGACCTGCCGTAGAATTGGATTTTGGATAAAAACCCCCTGCGCCTGAATTCCCAGGGTGTACCCCAGCGCACCCAGTTGTCGCATTGTTCAACCTGGTATCCGTTGACAATGGTTTGATAGAATATGCCGTAGTCATACATGATACCATACCCATATGCGGGGATATTTAAAGAGGCCATGGAGTCCATGTAACATGAGGCAAGCCTGCCTAATCCCCCGTTACCAAGGCCTGCATCCCACTCCTGCTCCTCAATTTCTTCCAAAGTAAATCCGGTTTCCTCCAGGGTTTTTTCACACGCGTTGTTCAATTGCATATTTGTGACATAATTCATTAGAAACCGGCCGGGCAAAAATTCAAGGGAAAGATAATAGACCCGTTTCGCGCTTTTATCGTAAAAAGATCGCTGGGAGTTAAGCCACCTTTTCACCAGCCGGTCACGGACACTGTAGGCCAGTCCCTTATAATAGGTATCTTTCCTGGGAGGATAAAAATCGTTTCCCAGGGTTGTCATGATGTGGTGCTTAATATCTTCGTTAAGATTTGTGGCAGGCCGGTCATCTGTTTCCGGTGCTTTGCCGGGATAACTTCTTTGATTTTCCATGATGTACTTCCCCACTTATGATTTGGTTATTTCTATCGAAAACAAGGACGGGTAAGAATATCTTGAACTATTTAATTAATTTACATAAATTCCGGACAGATATCAATGAATATTTCGCATTGCCGGATTTCGTCGAATCGAAAACGTTCAAAAAAGCCATGGGCTGCCCCGACATATCAATTGCCAGGCTTAGCCCACAACATAGAGTGAAAGATTTTGGGAACTTACTTATATTTTCTTACAAAAAGTGAATCCGTGTAATATTAACAGATTAATCATCCTGGTTCTCGTTGCAGCCGCCGCTTTTTTCGCCGGTACCGGGATCCAGTCCCAAATGTTCGCGAACACTGCATATATCATTGCCTTCCACCACCCAGGAACCGTCCTGGGCCACCACCAGGGGCACAAAAGAGAGATCGGCCTTTTTGAGCAGGTCAAAGGTTTTGCTTATAAGCTGATCCGCCTTTTTACAACCTTGCATCGGGTCATCGGGTTTCAACGTTTTATATGCACCATATCCCAGGCGTTTACAAATGACATGGGCCGTCATGGTTTTGCTTTTTTCACCCAGAAC
>JAKSBO010001166.1 GCA_022361095.1 Desulfobacterales bacterium
ATGTTTCTGGCAAGCCCGTAGCAAAGCCCGTCACAAATCTGTTTAAGGTCATAACCCTGCTGCTGGGCATGGATTAGATCGGTCTTTGCAAAGACCGCACACCGGGTGGCGATATCCGGCCGCTGCCCGCTATTTCCAAGGGCCATGGATGATATTTTTTCCGACCCCTGAAGATTAATCCGGCCGGCCTGCTGGTCCAAAAAGGCGCCTGTGCCTGCAGCGCACCCTGAATTTTGCCGCTGTCCTTTGTAATTGCCGTTGTTGTCAAACAGGCTTAGGAAAAATTTTTCTCCACCCACATGTAAAATAGCGCTGAAATTCTTATGCAGGTGACGGGCGCCGCGTATGACAGCCACCTGTTCGTCAACACGGATCGCGGCATTGACATCGGCCGGCGTTGAAGCCGTTTTAGCCACATGGGTCACGGATGAAACGGCTTTATGGGCGAACATTTTTGTCAAACATGCCTTGACATCGCCATGGTGATATTCAGATGCCTTATGCAAAAGATTCGAGTTCATATCAACAATTGCAAGATGAACGGATACGGAGCCGGCATCAATACCGAGTATCGTGGGTGCTTTTTTCATATTTAAATATACTCCCTCACTTCGTTCCAGAATGCATTGACCCCATCAAACCAGCCTTGGAGAAATTTTTTTTCATGATCAACACCACCTTGCTGTGCGTAGCGGGTCAAATCATGGGCATCGTAAAGATCTTTGAAGTATGCTTTAAAACGGCTGTGCCTGACAATTTTCTGACCGGAGGCACACGTATCATCCCAATCCAGTACGTATAATAAGTCCTGGTAATGGGCGCCCTGGGCCCAGCCAAAACCCCGCTTCCGGCCGGCATTGTAAAAATTCTTAAGCCATTGCTCCTTTTCCTGCTGCAGCCGGTTTATAATCTGGGTCATGTCAAATTCTTCACTTAATTTTTTACTGAACGCCTCTTTTTTCTCAATGGCATCACTCAACGCGTCCTGGAACATTTTTGAAAGATTAAAGGAACTTCTCCATTCATTGAGTTTTTCATGAAGTCTGTCGGGTATACTCAGGGTTATTTTTTGGGTCATGATGTTTGTCCTGGATGCAAATTTTTATAACGGCTATGGGCCGGTCTGACATATCAACTGCCAGGCTTAGCCCACAGTAGAGGTTGGAAGATTAGGGCGGCTTACCCGGACTTTATTATAAATCTTTAGATAGTACGTATTAAAATAATGAGCACGTGTCAAATCTTTTTGCCGGGGCAGTGGTTTTTAAATCAAGTTCATCATGTATGGAAATCGGCTTTAAACCGCTTGTTTTTTGAGCCAAGAACGCCTATAAGATATAAAATATGATCAAAGCACGTATTGAAAAATTAGGCTTAACCTGCATTGACGACACCCGGTCCCTTGGTCGCATTTCGATTTTTTTCTTCCAGGGAATATGGCGGAATTTTATGCCTTTTGTTCAGGTCTCCAAGATTATGGAGCAGGTGTGGTTTATTGGTTACAAATCCATGTTTGTCATTGTTTTAACTGCCTTGTTCACTGGTATGGTACTTGGGCTTCAAGGGTACTACACCTTGGTGGATTTTGGTTCCGAGGCGACCCTTGGATCTGCCGTTGCCATGACACTCATCCGTGAACTTGGGCCTGTGCTGTCCGCCATCATGATTACGGCCCGGGCCGGGTCGGCCATGGCTGCGGAAATTGGCGTTATGCGAATTTCAGAACAGCTTGACGCCCTTGAAACCATGGATATTCATCCGGTTCGATTCACCTTTTCTCCTCGCCTTTCAGCCTCTATTATCAGTTTTCCGCTTTTAACCGCTCTTTTTGATGTTACAGGTATATTTGGCGGGTTTCTAACCGGTGTCGTGATGCTGGATGTCAATCAGTATATATACATGGACAAAGTGATCCGGAGCATTGAACTTGCAGATGTTACCGGTGGATTTATTAAAGCCTTGGTGTTTGGTGCGATCGTCTCTACGATGTGCTGTTACAAAGGTTTTTATGCCCATATGTCGGGGGCCGAGACGGGACAGGGTGCTAAAAGCGTATCCCTGGCCACCACGAATGCGGTTGTCAATTCCTGTATCCTTATTCTGGTTTCCGATTATATCATCACCTCTTTTCTGGTTTAATTATGGATCAGCCTTTCATTGAATTGATAGATCTTCACAAAAATTTTTCCGGCAATAATGTGCTTGACGGGGTCAATCTTTCCATTGAAAAAGGCCTGGTGACCTGTGTTATCGGAAAAAGCGGCACCGGTAAATCCGTGTTGCTCAAGCATATCATCGGACTTATGCAGCCGGAAACAGGTCAGGTCTGTGTGGATGGTATGCCCACAAATAAAATGGATTATATTCAGAAACACCGATTTCACAAGCAGATATCTTATATGTTCCAGGATAATGCCCTGTTTGATTTTTTAACGGTGTGGGAAAACATTGCTTTGCCGCTCACCGAGAAAAAAAAGATACCCATGGATCAAATTCGCCGGCGGGTAAGGGAAAAAATGATTGCCTTGGAGATCATCGATCATGAAAGTAAATATCCCGCCCAGTTATCAGGCGGCATCAGAAAACGTGTGGCCCTTGCCCGGGCTCTGATTACCGAGCCTGTTGCCGTACTTTTTGATGAACCTACGTCCGGGCTTGATCCGGTGAGAAGGAACAGTGTTCATGCCATGATTTCCACATACCAGAAGGAATTTGGCTTTACTGCTGTTATTGTCAGCCACGATATCCCGCAGATTTTTACCATATCACAGCGTGTGGCCATGCTTGACCAGGGTAAGATTATTTATTTTGGAAACAGTGATGGGATTTTTCAGACTGATAATGAGGTCGTAAAGGCTTTTATATCAGGAAAAGGACCCTGATACATAAAAAAATTGAGGACAGATTCATGAGACAAACAAATAAGGAATTTTATGTAGGTGTCTTTATCATTATCGGTATTGTGTGTGCGGGGTATCTTACGATTGTCTTAGGTGGTGTCCCGATGTTCAGCCCAAAGGGGTATACGCTGTATGCATATTTTTCCTCTGTAAGCGGTTTGAAAGACGGTGCCAGCATTGAGATGGCCGGTGTTGAGATCGGCAATGTCTCTGGTATCATGCTCGACAAAGAGCGGCTGGAGGCAAAGGTCAATCTGAGGATCAACCAGGGAATACAACTCAGTGAAGACAGCATTGCTTCTATTAAAACCGCAGGCATTATCGGCGAAAAATTTGTTTCCATCTCCCCGGGGGGATCTGATATCATGCTTGAAGATAAAGAAGCGGTTAGTAATACCGAATCTGCCCTGGATGTGGAATCATTGGTCAGAAAATTCATTTTTAAAGATAATGATTGAGTCATCAATAATTAAACCCGGAGGAGAAATATCTATGAAATTTTATTCTGTCCTTATTGTTATGATCCTCACATTGATCACCGGGACGGCCGTTGCCGGCACCACCGCAGGTCAAACCGGACAGACACCGCCTTCCCAAGGCGCAGATCCAGACATTCATCCGTCAGATGCGGCAGAGGATGACGCATTTGAAACCGATATTTTTAAGGAAGGGCAGGCAGATCAGAGCAACCATGCCATGATCGCAGATCCCCTTGAGGGATTGAACCGGGCTGTATTCGTTTTTAACGATAAACTGTACATGTATGGCCTGAAACCAGTTGCAAAGGGGTATACCCGGGTTGTTCCCCTTGTTGCCCGCAAAGGGATTAAAAATTTTTTTAACAACCTGTTTTTTCCAATCCGATTTGCCAATAATCTGCTTCAGGGTAAGGGCGAAGCCGCAGGTATGGAATTCTCCGCGTTTTTTATCAATACAACCCTTGGCTTTGGCGGATTCAATAATTTTGCCCAGAAATATGTGGATATTCAGCTCCAAGAAGAGGACTTTGGGCAGACCCTCGGCGCATACGGCATTGGTAGCGGCCCTTATCTGGTGCTGCCGGTTTTGGGCCCCAGTTCCTTAAGAGGAATTGCAGGCCGGGCCGGGGACTGGTTTGCCAATCCCATCAATTATGCTCAGCCCTGGGAGTTGTACTGGGGGGCTTGGGGGCTTGAAAAGGTCAGTTGGACATCATTTTTTATCGAAGATTATGAAGCGTTCAAGAAAGCTTCAATAGATCCTTACACCGCCATACGTAACGCCTACATTCAAAACCGTAATGCGCTTGTCAATGATGAAACCGGTGCGCGAAAATTAAAGAACAGTAAGGAATAAAACGAAAAAATCCCTTTTGGGTTGACTGTCTCAGGGGCTCAGGAGAAAATAACTTTTTCTTATCCATCAATGAGGTTTGCGCGTCGGTTTGGAAGAAAATACCTCATTTTATGGGTGCGGATGTGTTTAAGCAGCGATGTGTCCAGCTCATGGGTGTCCATTTTATTTTCGTTTGCAATGCTTTCTCCTGCCAAAAACCCATCAGGGCCGAACATCATTGAAATCCCGGGGAACTTAAGTCCTGCATTATTGTCGCCAACCTGGTTGACGGCTGCCACAAATACTGCATTATCAAAAGCCCGGGCCGTTAAATGACGCTTCCAGGATGCGCTTTTTTCTTCAGGGGTGCCCCTTGGTGATGCATGGGGGAAAAAAAATATATCCGCCTTTTTTAATGCCATGGCCGTTGACAATTCCGGGAAATGGGCATCGTAACAAAGCTGGATTCCAAAATGAACCCCTTTGAATTTAAATATCTTTGCTTCATCTCCACTGGTGAAATAAGGTGCCTCAAATGGGGATAGGTGGATTTTTCTATACCTGTCCACAGGTTGATCCGGGCGGAACACCAGGTGTGTGGCATAGATTTTTCCAAAAGCACCCTGTTCAACAAGCCCGGCTAATATGGCGATGTTGTGTTTTTGTGAAAGCCGGTTGAGTTCATCCATCCATCCTGAATCAACGGTAACGGCATTGCTTAAATCTGCCGGAGAATAACCTGTCAGGTTCATTTCGGGGAATACGACAAAATCAGCCTTTTGCCGTGCTGCATCGCAAATATGTTTGATCGTTCCGGCAAGATTATGGGCAAACCGGTTCACGGGGCAATTTTGGGTGACCAGGGCCACACGAATGTTTTGCATGATGACACCAGTTCTTTTTTAAGAAAGTCTCAATTGGCTTGTTAAAGACGTTCTTGCTTTGTTGCGGACTGAGCCCTAAGTGATCAGCCCATAGTAAATGGTTCAGACTTTAAAATTAGCCGCGATTTTAAATACACGGGTGGCCGGTAAATTGAGGATTTCGGACACCCCGGTTTTTTGTGAAATATTTTCAAGGTTTTCTTTAATTTTTTGAACTGATGGTGCAATAAATGTGAACCAGATATTGTACTGATGATCCCTTTTATAATTATGGGTAACGCCGTTGAAGCTGTTAACGGTCTGGGTGAACAGTTCAATTTTATCAGGGGTCACCCGGGCCGCGCACAGGGTGGAGTAAAACCCCAAGCGGTCAGGGCTGAAATTTCCGCCGATCCTGCGGATAATCATCTCTTGTTTCAGCAGCGCGATTTCATCAATGAGCTGATCTTCACTCAGCCCCAGTTCCTCGGCCAGAACTTTGTACGGTCTTGGGTGAACCGGGAAATCGGCCTGTATCCTATTCAGTATGGTTTTTCTTGTCTGGTTTTCTATCATCTGATCAAAAATGTTCCAAATTTATAAATATTTGTTTGTTTTGGTACATGGGTGACAGTACCAGTACCTTGGGTTTGCCTGTTTAGAGCTGCGCAACATACTAATATCGTATGAACCGTCCCAAATAAGCAGGTATTGGGGGTGGTGGCCGGCCATTTACGAAAAACAAAGGCCCTGTTTAGTTTAATAAACAGGGCCTTTTCAGTTTAAGTTAAAAACTTAAAATATTTTTAACTATACACAACCGGTCGGTTTCGGAAGGCCGGCCATTTTGCAGGCGCCTTTACCAGGTCCGGAGGGGAACAGTTCATAAATGTGTTTCAGTTTGAATTTGGTGAGTTTGGAGAGAACACGAACCATGGGAGCAATACCGTTTTTCTCATAGTAGTCCTGGAGAACTTTAACAAGCTGCCAGTGTTCGTCAGTCATCTCTTCGATGCCTTCCTGACCTTTTACGTACTCAACCCACTCTTCATTGTACATATTGTAATCAAGAAGAAATCCGTCTTCATCTATTTCGAATGTTTTACCGTTGAACTCAAGTGTTGCCATTTAATCAATCCTCCTAAAAAAGTTTGTTATAACTGCTAGTTTAACCTATCTTAAGACAAACCGTCTTCACTATCAAAGTCACCATTACAATTGAAGACATACCTTATCTCAGCATTGTATCCTTGTCAATAAAGAATAGCCGACGTTCAGCAAAAAAAAAGAAGTACCTGAACCCTGCGTCGTTATTGCGCTTTTGGGGTATAATTACATTGTTCAGGCATAAAAACAGGACCGTTCCTGATCACTATTTCTTTTCTGTTTCCGGTGGCTCGATCCTGTAAAACTTTAATTAATTCTCATTCTCTAAAAATCATGATATAAAACGATCCGTTGAGCATTGTCAACCCTAGTTGGCATAATACCCATTAGGATTGCGCGGTACCATCAGAAATCCAGACTCAACCATTAAATAACAAAAGCTGAAGGTTCTGTGTATATTGCACTGAACTTTTTTTAAAAAATAGAACCCCTTTAGAGTTGATTATCGAATACCAAATTATTTTGTATGACAAAAATTATTACTATATGCGGTCCCACAGGCATTGGAAAAACAGGTTTTGCCATTGCCCTGGCCCGGGAATTGGGCGGGGAGATCATTGGCGCAGATTCCATGCAGATTTATAAATATATGGATATTGGAACCGCTAAACCCGATGAAAAGGAGCGCCGGCTTGCTGTACACCATCTGGTTGATTTCCTTGATCCGGCAGATAATTTTGATGCGAAAAAATTCACCGCATTGGCGGACCAGGCTATTTCCGATATGGCAAAACAGGGAAAGGTGCCGGTGATTGCCGGTGGCACAGGGCTTTATATCAGGGCTTTAATCCACGGGCTGTTCAGAGGGAGGCCTGCTTGCCCGGCAACCCTGGATAAACTGAACAGGGCGCTTGAAGAAAAGGGTAGCACGGCGCTTCATGGGCAGTTGACCCGGTGTGATCCAGCGGCGGCGGCAAAAATTCATCCCAATGACGGGTTTCGGATAGTCAGGGCACTTGAGGTGTTTTTAACCACAGGTGTGCCCATTTCCCAGTGCCGGCAGATCCACGATTTCAAATCAGATCGATACCAGAGCCTTACCTTTGGGCTTCACATGGATCGAGAGCTGTTATATGACCGAATCAATCAGCGGGTAGACATTATGATGGCCCAAGGGTTGCTCGCTGAAGTTAAACATCTTGTGAATCAGGGGTATTCCCTGGAATTAAAGTCCATGCAGTCCATTGGCTACCGGCATATGGGTATGTATATAAAAGGTGAAGTCAGCCTTGAAGAAGCGGTTCGATTGCTTAAACGCGATACTCGCAGGTATGCCAAACGGCAATTTACCTGGTTTAACAAGGAAAAGAATCTGATCTGGATTGATACTAAAGATCTGGAAAAAGCCATTGAAACGGCACGAGACTTTTTGAGATAATAGAACAGGTGGCTCCTCTAAGGAGAACGCTTTAACCATAAATATTCCAAATGGTAATTTCATGACTGATGCAAAACACATAAAGTGTATAATTTCTGTTTGTATTTTACTTACCGTCACTATTTTTCAAGGATGTTCAAAGCATACTATTCCAGCTTCTTCTTCCACATCGCCCCGGGTGCCGGTGCACAAATCCATACCCCGAAAGGCAACTGTGCCCGAACTTATTCATCAGGCCGGGATGTTAAGTGATCGCGGCGCTGTCCAAGATGCCTTGCTTATCTACAACCATGCTTTGGGTCTGATCCAAAGGCCTGGAGGGAGTCCTGACGGCGCTTTCAAAACGACGATTCTTGATGATGTTGAAAATCTGTTATCAAAAATAGACCCTGAAGAGATTGAAAAATTTTCAAGAATTAAAAATCTTTCCCTGCCCCGGGATCTTTTCGATTACTGGGCGGGGTATAATTATGCCCGGCAAGAAGATTTTACCAACGCTGCAAATGTTTTGAATACATTTCTTGAAAAATATCCTGCCCACCCCAGGACCGGTCAGGTCAAGGCGCTTTTAGCGGGTTTGGGTACCACATTTAACAAGAAAAAAATTGGGATTATCCTGCCCATGTCCGGGAAATATAAACTCTACGGGCAAAAAGCCATGAAAGGCATAGAGCTTGCCCTGGCAAGGCTTTCTGAATTAGGAATCAAGGGGGTAAGCATTGAAGTTAAGGACAGTATGTCGGATCCTGATCACGCCGCCAGGTGTGTGAATCAGCTTGGAAACAATAATGTTTTTTCTATTCTGGGGCCTATCCTGGTTTCAAAACAGGCGGCTGAAAACGCCCAGACCCTTGGCATTCCCATGATCGCTTTGACCCAAAAAACAGACTTCCCCAGATATGGGGATTATATATTCAGCAATTTTATAACCCCTGAAATGCAGGTTCAGACGCTGGGCAGCTATATTTTTCATGAACTGGGGCTTCAACGGGTGGCTGTTTTATACCCGGACGGCAAATATGGCAATCGTTATATGCAGGCCTTCAAGCAAGTGGTTGATCAGTACGAAGGCCAATTAACGGCGGCCCAGGTGTACGACGGCAGCAAAACTGATTTTTCGGATTCCATCAAGCAGTTGATCAAAAACACGGATTTGCGTTTTCAGGCATTATTTATCCCGGATTCGGTATCCCGGATCAATTTGATGCTCCCACAGCTTGTTTATCATGATGCCAAGGACTTTAAACTGCTGGGAACCAATCTGTGGCATCAGGACAGCCTTTTAAAAGAGACCAGGAGATATAATGGAAACGCCGTCATATGCGACGGATATTTTTCCGGCAGTGTCAACCCTGAAACCGCGTGGTTTGATAAGGCCTTTCAGGGGATATATCAGGAGAAGCCCGGCTTTCTTGAAGCCATTGCCTATGATACGGCTCAAATTCTGTTTATGGCTGTCAGTGCCGATGACGTGGGGTCTAAACGACAACTCAAAGAGGTTCTGCAGGGTCGGTTTATCTTTGACGGGGCCACCGGACGCACACGTTTTGACGAGACCGGCACCCCGCACAAGACGTTGTTTCTGATTACCATAAAGGGCGATCGGTTCATGGAGATCAAGCTTTAAATAATGAATTCTGACCTGTGGATTCAAGCACCGACTGCCAAAGTTTTCCTGATGGATCCATCTTTTTGCGCCGCCCGGCCGATGCATCCATGGGAACATGTACATAATTATTATTCCAGAAGCTGATAATCAGATTGGTCTTTCCGGCCATGCCGGCATGCACGGCATCCCTTGCCAGCAGTCCGCAGAACACCGAATCATTGGCGTTGGCCGGCAGACTGCGGATGATGTAGGATGGATCAATGTATTTCAAAGAGATGGGGGTCTCTTTGGATTTAAAATAATCACTGATTTCTGATTTTAAAAACAGGCCGATATCCTTAAGTTTTACATTACCCGATGCATCATGCTCAATGTCTTTGTCTTCAAAAAAGTTCTGACCGGCCCCTTCGGCCACAATGATTACCGCATGTTTTCTTAGGGCAAGGCGCCGCTCTATAGCGGCCAGAAGTCCGTTTTCCCCATGCAGCAGGATC